>NZ_JBEOOZ010000014.1:0-71164 GCF_040309625.1 Psychrobacter sp. 78a-MNA-CIBAN-0178 | reverse complement strand
AATGTCAGTTTGCTTGGTCATTGCTTATTCTCCTGTTATGGGATTATAAGCAGTTACACAGTTTTTAGGAAACTCCCTAAAGCACTGCGGCTTCTATTTGCCACCTAAAGCACGCTACAAGTACCTGTTAGAGCTACCAGAGTCAGCAGATTTGTCAACTGAAATTTCAAATGCTATGCAGTCTATAGAGGACTTCAAAAAGGATGATAAGTTCGTCGATGTACTACCTAAAGATGAGTATGCCGCGTTTAGTCGCTTAGAAGAAGGCAAGAAAGCTTTAAAAGGTCTTTTAAGAAGCTTTTCTAATATCCCAACTGATGCCAGTGGTGATGTCTTTGGACGCATTTACGAGTATTTCTTGGGGAAGTTTGCGCTCTCAGAAGGTCAGAAAGGTGGTGAATTCTTTACGCCTACCTCTGTTGTTAAACTGATGGTAGAGGTCATCGAGCCCTATCATGGGACGGTATATGACCCTGCTTGCGGCTCAGGCGGTATGTTCGTTCAGTCACTACATTTCGTTGAGGATCGTAATGAGCAGCTTAAAGCGCATGGCGAGCTAGAAGAAAAAGACAGTACGATAGATTTGAGCGTATATGGTCAAGAGAAGACCCGTGATACGGTCAAGCTCGCTAAGATGAACTTATTCGTCAATGGCCTTAGAGGAGAGATTAGACAGGCCAACAGCTATTCAGAAGACCCTTTCGATAGTTATGAGAACTTTGATTTTATCATGGCGAATCCACCGTTTAACGTCGATGACGTATCGGTTGCTACTGTTGAAGACGATAAGCGTTTTAATACTTATGGCTTACCTCGAAAAAAGACTAAGAATAAAAAAACAGATGGTAAAGATGAAACAGTAACGAATGCGAACTACCTTTGGATCAGTTTATTTGCCACATCTCTAAAAAACCAAGCAGAAGCTGAGGCACGAAATAGTGGTCGTGCTGCGCTAGTGATGCCAAACTCTGCCTCTGATGCTCGCAATGCAGAAGAGGATATTCGTAAGCAGATCATCGAGGATAATATTATATATGGCATGCTGACGCTACCATCAAATATGTTCTATACCGTGACCCTACCAGCAACGCTATGGTTTTTTGATAAAAACAAAACCGATGACAATATATTGTTTATTGATGCGCGTAATATATTTAGACAAATTGATCGAACTCATCGTGACTTTACTGATGAGCAAATCCAAAATATTGCGATGATTGGTAAGTTACATAAAGGTCGTCGTCGCGAGTATGTCAGTTTAATAGACAGCTACTTCGGTCTTGGTATGCAGATACTGACAGAAACGGTATCTGACATCGAACCTGCTATTGAGCAGCTCAAAGCAGTGGTAGCGGGTGATAAAGCACTGAAAACAATTGTTAATACGCTAAATGACAATTGGCATGCACTTTCCCCTTTGCAAAGTAAGTATCAAGCCTATTTGGAGGCTCAGGATATAAGTCAGATCGCAAATGAAGATATTGATGACCTAAATACTGACCAGATAAGCCTTTTACAGGAGTTCAAGCCTTTCTTCAAAGCACTGCAAGATAATAATAAGCAACTAGATAAAGGTATCAGGGAAAAGGAAAAAGACAATAAAGAGCAGGTCGCTCAAGCCCGTAAAGGGCTTGCTGATGCAAAGGAAACTAATGACAAAAAGCTGATCAAAGAAAAAGACACTGATTTGAGAGCACTAACAGCTATAACTGCTGAAATAAAGGCTATAAAAGATTTACTAGCAATTATACGTAATGATAGAAAACGTGCTGAATATTATTTCAATCATATAGATTGGTTACAACAACGTTTTCCTGAAGCTCGCTATGAAGATATAACGGGACTATGTAAGCTTGCTAATCTTAAAGATATTGAGGAGCAGGGTTATTCACTTAATACAGGGCGTTATGTTGGTGTGGTGATCGAAGAAGACGGTCGTACTGAAGAAGATTTTATTGACTATATTCATGAAATGAATGAAGAGTTTATGTCTTTAAATAAGCAAGCTCAACAGTTGGAAAGTGTTCTTAATGAGAATATAAGTAAAATCTTAGAGGTGAAAGGTTATGGGAATTAATTTCCAAAAGTTGAGAGAGCTTTGTGTAATCGGAGATGGCATCCATACTTCAATAGAGAGGCAAGATTCAGGTGTACCGTACTTTACCTCCAAAAACTTTAAGCCTGATGGTTTGGATTTAACTAACGTTGATTATATATCTGAGTCAGATTATGAAAGATATTTTATAGATAAGAAGTCACTGCTAAACCCTATAAGCCAAGACATTGTGTTTGGTATTATTGGAACTATCGGAACACCATACTTAGTTAAGCCGGAAGATAGGTTTGGAATTTCAAGTAGCGTAGCTATTCTAAGGTCTAAGAAAAAAATATTACCTAAATATTTATACTTATACATGAGTTCTCATATATTCCAGTCTACTGTAGATATAATGAAGAGTGGTTCTGCTCAAGGTTTTTTGAGCCTAGAAATGATTGGGAATTTACCTATCATTGCTCCTGATTTACGGATTCAGGAGAAAATAGCAGCTATTTTACATACATATGATAATTTGATAGAAGCTAACAAACTACGCATAGGGATTTTAGAAAGAACTATTGAAGAGTTGTACAAAGAATGGTTTGTCCGTTCGCCTAAACGGAAAATGATTGAGCTTAAACCAGAATTACCTAGTAGTTGGGATTTAGTTACAGTTGAAGATCTATGTAAGGAGATTAGAAAGTCAGTAAAGTTAGAAGATTTAGATAGCAAACAGACATATCTTGGGTTAGAACATCTAAGTAGAAAAAGTATAAGCCTATATAAATCGTCAACCACTGATTCTGTTAGCAGTAATAAACTGGCTTTTCAGAAGTTTGATATATTATTTGGGAAAATAAGGCCTTATCTGCATAAAGTTTGTATAGCAAATTTTGATGGTGTTTGTTCAACTGATATTTTGGTAATCAGACCTAAAGACAATATTCACTTAATTTATTTGCTTTTTACTATATTTAGCGATGCTTTTATAGACTTAGCCAACGTATCATCAAAAGGTACTAAAATGCCTAGAGCAGATTGGGATTTCTTGAAGAAAACTGAGTTGCGCCTACCTCCTAGAGATATTCTAGAAAGTTTCAATGAAATATGCATGCCAAGAATAGACCAGATATTTATTTTCTTACAGCAAATCAAATTACTCGAGGGAATGAAAGCTGCTTTATTACCGCGTTTAGTATCGGGTGAGCTATCTGTTGATGATCTAGATATTCAATACCCACCATCTATGCAAACAAGTGATGAAGCTGAAGAAAAATAAAAAATATTCATAGGACTAGAAGTATGGCAAAAGTGACATATAATTTCATCAGTGAAGATAAAATTGAAAAAGCCTGTATTAAGTTTTTGCAGCAGCGCTATTCCTATCAGCATATCGATTGCACTACTATCGACCCTGAAGATCTCAACGATGGCTCAAAGCGTACAGATAAGCGTGACGTCGTATTCAAAGAGCGCTTAGTTGCTAAATGCATGCAGCTGAACCCTAACGTGCCTGAGGCCACCATTCTATCAGCAGTGAAGGACATCATGAGTCGGCGTGTATCGATGTCTACTCTGAAAGCCAACAAGCAGATATATAGCTATATTCGTGATGGAATTAACGTCACTTATGAAGATGCTAATGGTGTTAAGCGCGAAAATATACCTTTACGTCTCATAGACTTCGATACCCCTACTAATAATGAGTTTTTATTAGTAACACAGCTAACCATTAAGACGACTGGTCTTGAACCCATCAGAAAGTACCGTCGTCCTGATATATTGCTCTATATCAACGGCTTGCCGATTGTTTTCTTTGAGCTAAAAAACTCTAACGTCAAGCTACAAAACGCTTTGACGGATAACTTGACCAACTACAAAAACGATATCCCACAGCTATTTTTATATAATGCCTTTTGCATCCTATCTAATGCCTCAGATACTAAGATAGGGAGCTTTACCGCAGATTGGGAAAACTTCTATCCTTGGCTAAGGGTGGATAACGAGAAAGAAAAAGTAGATAAGCAGCAGATTGAAACTCATGGTAATAGCATCGAGTACTTGCTTGCAGGGCTGTTTAGGCCTGAACGGCTATTAGACTACATCGAAAACTTTATTCTATACCAAAACGAAAAAGTAAAAATTGTCGCCCAGAACCATCAGTTCTTAGGCGTTAAGCATGCTTTTGAGAACTTCCTAATTAGAGATCAATTGCAGGGGCGTTTGGGCGTATTTTGGCATACGCAAGGTTCAGGTAAGAGCTTTGCTATGGTGTTCTTTATCCGTAAAGTATTTCGTAAATGTGCAGGCAACTTTAGTTTTGTCGTCATCACTGACAGAGATGATTTAGACAAGCAGATATCCAAAAACTTCTTGGCGACGGAGGCGGTAAAAGAAACGGAGATTGCCAAACCGAAGAATAGTCATCAGATGCGTGAAATGCTAGGTCAGAATCTGAAAATCGTTTTTACACTCATTCAGAAGTTCCGTTATGAGAAGGGTGAGAAGTACCCATTACTCTATGATAAGGATGAAAGAGAAGTCATCGTTATCGTAGATGAAGCGCATCGTACCCAATACGATACGCTCGCTGACAACATGCGCTCAGGACTTAAAGGTGCACATTTCCTAGCCTTTACAGGCACACCAATTCTCAAGCAAAAAAAGACTAAGCAGTGGTTTGGTGAGTATGTGTCCGAATATACCTTTCAGCAAGCTATTGAAGACCATGCAACATTACCTTTGTTTTACGAAAAACGTGTTCCAGAGGTGCTATTACAGAATGAGGCATTGAATGAAGAGTTAGCGGAGATCTTAGAAGACGAAGATCTGTCTGATGCACAGCGAGAGAAATTAGAAAACAACTTTTCAAAAGAGCTTGAGGTCATCAAGCGTGATGACCGCTTGGATACTATAGCAGCCGACATCGTTTACCATTTCCCTCGACGTGGGTATCGTGGTAAAGGCATGGTGATATCTGTTGATCAGTTCACTACGGTTCGCATGTATGACAAGGTGACGGAGTTATGGAAAAAAGAGCAACGTAAGCTACAAGGCCGAATCAATCAAACTCAAAACGATTTGGAAAGAGTCCGTCTTAAAAATCGTCTTAAGTATATGCAAAGTATCGAAATGGCAGTCGTTATAAGCAGTCCTGCCTCTGAAAAAGAGCGGTTTGAAAAGCAGGGACTGGAAATCCAAAAGCATATCAATAGACTGACGCAGCAGCAACCCAATAGTCGAGATATAGAAGATGACTTTAAGGACGCTGAGCATCCATTACAATTGGTTTTTGTGTGTGCTATGTGGCTAACAGGCTTTGATGCTCCCACTGTCTCAACGCTGTACATTGATAAGCCTATGAAGGGTCATACGCTGATGCAAACCATCGCAAGAGCGAACCGTGTAACCTCTTTTAAGACTAGAAATGATAGCGGGCAATTGGTAGAAAAAACTAATGGTGAGATTATTGATTACTACAATGTATTCAGAAACCTTAAGTCTGCGCTAAAAGATTATGGTCAAGGCACGGATTCAGGAGATGGAACAGACCCTGTACAAGACAAGTCAGTATTAATTAACCTATTAGATGAAGCGATAGTGGAAACACTTACATTCTGTCTGTCTCATGAAGTAGATTTGACGAAAATCATTGAAGCTCAAGAAGTTTTCAAGCAAAACGCTTTGTTTGCTGATTATGCGGATATTATGCTATCGCAAGATCTCATACGTAAAACGTACAATGTGCATTTCAATGTAGTTGCTGGTCTGTATGAAGCGGCTAAGCCTACGATTCTTAGTCAACCAAGACCTATTGTCAGTGTTATGCAGTTCTTACACACGTTTATTGCCAATAAGATTGATCAAGATGATTTGGATGAGCAAGCCGTTCAGGTTTCAAGCTTACTAGATCGTAGTGTTGTAGTAGATGGTAACAATACTAGCTCAGTAGCAGAACCAGTAAGCGAGTACCAAATCACTAAAAGCGCTAGTTGGAATCTCGCTAATGTAGATTTCGAGCAGTTGAGAGCCGAATTTAAGCAAACTGAACATAAACATATCGCCATAGCAGACATGAAGAAGTTTATTGAGAAAAAAATCAAACAGATGCTTAAAACCAATCAAGGACGAGTAAATTTTGCAGAGCGTTATCGTAATATAATTGACCGATATAATGCTGGAGCAACACAAACGGAAGAGTTCTTTGAAGAGTTGCAAAAGTTTGCTCAAGACTTAAAAGAGGAAGATCATCGGCATGTCCGTGAAGGCTTGACAGAAGATGAGTTGGAAATATTTGATTTGTTGGCTAAAGATAAACTGACGAAGAAAGAGGAGCAGGCAGTTAAGCTTGCGGCTAAAGACCTTATTAAGTCTCTAATAGATGCATCACCCAAAGTATTAGTGCAGGACTGGTGGAGAGACTCTCATACTAAAGCAAAGGTTCGTTCGTTCATTGAAGAGGTTCTAGATGAAGACCTTCCTGATTCCTACGATAAAGAAATCTTCGAGAACAAGGTGACTCAGGTTTTTGATTTACTACAGCACTTGGCTATTAATGACGAAAAATGGGCTAGCTAAATTAATTGATAAATTAAGAAAAGTGTAAAGTTTAGAGCTATAAAATTGATATTATTTACAGTTTACTTTACACTTTAGGCTTTGATTTAATAAAAGACTGTATAAAACGTATGTTCTAGGGTTATTGATTTATTAATAGGTATATATAACCATTTTAACGATGATAAGAGATACCTAAGACTTATTAGTCAGTAATATATTTTAAAACCTCGCTATTAGCGGGGTTTTTTTATGGGAAAAATAAAATAATAAAAAAAATGGCACAAGCCATTGTTTAAGTTATTTAATGATGGCTTTGTCGCTATTGTGATCGTTATATAGAGACAGAATATGAATGTTAAATACCGCAGAAATATAAAGACCTAATTTTTGTTTGCAAGATATATTCTTTTTATTTCTTATAATTGCAACATCAGCAACGCATAAAAATAGAGTTGTACACTATTATTCTGATGAATTTTTATATGAAATTTATTCAAATGACCATTTATATCTTATATCAACCGTTCGTTCTATTGAATTTCACTAATGCTAACGCTTTATTAAATGTGTTGATATAATCAAAAACATGAATAATCCAGTAAAGATTAATATTTAGATACTTTAAAAAAATAAATAGTTTGTAAGAAATATTCAAAAGCTCAAGGTAGGGCAGATTTATAGCCCAAAGTATCAAGTCTTATTTAGGTGGCACTGTATTATTATCGTGTTTGCTTAAGTATCAGCGTTAGGTTTATCAGATGAATAGTAGTGATGTGTTTCGAAAAAGTGATTTGGGTCGAGAAGAAATTAAGACGCAAAGTTTGGGCGTGTTGCCGCGAGAAGCGAGAACATTGCTGATCATGATTGATGGCAAAAAAACCTATCAACATTATTTAGATTCGCTTGATAACAGTAAGATGTTCGCTGAGTTTGGTGGGATAGCACCGTTGTTTGAGCTGCTGCAAGAATTCCAGTGTATCGAGCTGATAGTAGGGGATAACGCCAGCGCTTCTAGCCAATCTTATGCGCCGCCTCAATCCGCTGAGCCACAAGTAGCGGCATCGCCACCTACGATGCCGCCTATAGCACCGCCCCCAACGCTGGCTAATGAAGACAACAAAGCATTGCAGCCTGAACCAATGCCATCGCAGAGTGATAATGCCGCTGAGTTTGACGCGACCTTTAATGATAAGTCAGACAAAACCGTACCGTTTGCTAGCTACTTTAAGCGCAAAGCCGCTGATGTGGATTTTGAAACCTTAAAGTCGGAACTAGCGACTTATATCGAAAAAAATGCAGCGCCTGAGGATGCGTGGGGTTACCTGCTAAATCTGGAGCAGTGTACTGATGCCTCGCAATTATTGGCTCTCACACAGAAGATTCAGCGCTCTACCAGTGGCAGCCTATCACGCGGTGTGGGCGAGTTTGCCAAAAAAATTAAATCTTAAATTTACCCCTTTTATCGCAGCGCTGCATTTGGCTGTCGCCTGTAAAAAAGTACCAATAACTTATCGGAGTGCCTTATGGAAGTCGCTGAGCTGTCAGAAAAAAACACGTTAAACATGTTGCATGGTGAGCATATTATCTTGCGTTTGACTTATATTAGTCGTTATAACAACGACAACCCTAATGGGGAAGTCACGCGTATCCTAGCGCAGGCGCAGCAGAATAATGAGCGTAATGGCATTACGGGCGCATTGGTCTTCAATCACAATTACTTTCTTCAAAGCATTGAAGGGGCAAGACCTGTCATCAACGAGCTACTACGCAAGCTTGTAAAAGACGAGCGACATGCTGCCTTACAGATTATCGAATGCCGCGAAGTCGAGCAGCGTCGCTGGAATAAATGGTCAATGAAATATCTTATACCAAGTGATGAGAATAAAGGGCTGGCGCTTAAGTTTTCGACGGGCACTCAATTTAATCCCTACCTTATGAGTACCAACCAAATCATGATGTTGATTGATACCTTGTCAGAGCTCCAAGAGCAAGAAGAAATAGACGCTTCTGCTAAAAAGAAATCATGGTTTGCTATTGGCTAATTGACGTTTATAAAAGCGCTAATATAAAAGTGCTACGTCCCCATTACACCGCCTAAGAGAACAGATATGACCTCACCAAATTCAGATGTACACATCTTAATGAGCATGACCTACGCCAGCCGTGCAAACCCAGACGTATCGGCGAAAGACTTTAATGAGATTTTGCAGCAAGCTCAAGCGAATAACGCTGCCAATGGCATCACGGGGATGCTGACATTTAATAAAGACTATTTTTTACAAACGGTCGAAGGGCCGAGAGCGCAGATCAATCGTTTATTATATGGTCTTATTGCTGATCAGCGTCATCACGATTTACAGGTCATTGAAACACGCGAGCTGAAGCATCGAGAATGGGCTAAGTGGTCAATGAACTATGCCTCTCCAACCGAAGCCAATGCCGCAATTTATCTAAAATACTCTACGACGATTGATTTCAATCCGTACTTATTAAGTGCCGAATCCGCTCGTGATTTGATGAGTGAGCTTAGCGCAGGACGCACCTAGGCAGTTTTGGTATTTTCTCGTTAACATCAAAATAATGAGCAGTATGAAATGATAAACATTCAAGGGTTAATTTTATATATAGTCATTCCATTATAAAAGTATTACTGCGTTAACCTCGTTTGAAGTATTAAATATACATCTACACTCGGTTGCCTTGTACTACTTTTAAATTGAATCAACTATAGCCTCCAAGAGGTTTTTATTTATTAGTGTTGTCAGGGTACTGTTTACGAGATTTTTCTTTAGCAAGTTTTGGCACACAATAGGATTATTATCGATCTTCTGTCTAATGCTATAGAAGATACATCATTGACTTAAGTTTGTTATTAATTATTTCTTATTATAGAGACGATTAATTTACTATTGTTATAACTACTGTTTTTGTTTATATTGTCTGTACTCATTAATGCCACGGCTAATACTGTTTTAATAAGTAAGAAACGGAATTGACTATTAAGTTTCGTATCATTACTTATTTATAAATTAGCAATCTTTAGTGCTTAGTAGATAAAATTATATTTATTAAGTTTATATCCCTTATCTTAAAGTTGAGTTTATTATGAATAAGAATACCACCATTGATTTAGACAGCTTAAACGTAGATGAGCTACGTGCCATCACCGAAAATGCCCAGCAGTTGATTGCCAAAAAGCAACATCAGCGTTTATATGATGCTTATATGCAGTTTGAAAAAATCGCTGAAGAGAGTAATAGCACTATCGAAGAGATTTTAAAAGCTGGTGAAACGTTAGAGAAAAAACGTAGCATCAAATATCGCAACACCGATAATAATGAAGAGACTTGGACGGGCCGTGGTCGTAAGCCGACGTGGTTGGTTGACGCGCTAGCAGCAGGTCGTAAGCTTGAAGATTTTGCTATTTAGCCATTTTAAGACCACTAAATGTATCCATGTGCTAATTGATGACACGCATTAGGTGCAAGAAAGGCAAGTAACAGTGCTACCAGTAGACTGAACGAGCCTGATGACATACCTGATTTTTAGTGGATTTAACTATATAGCAATATGTCTTCTACGCTGTTTTTATGATGTCGTTATAGCGATTGAGCTAACAGCACATCAGTAGACAGAAGCCAGTATCTTTGTTGCCAGTAATTTGGTAAAAAGATACTGGCTTTTTTTCTGTCATCTGTATGCTATTGTTTGTTATGATAATGACGTTTTTACCTTATATAAGAGTTATGTAACCGTGGCCCAAGTCTCTGCGTCGTCTCATAAGCGTCCCCGTAAGTTGTGGTGGCTATTTGGGTTTATATTATTTGCGCTATTTGCCTTATTGCAAATGCCTGCGTCGTGGCTACTTGAAAAATATGCACCCAATAGCCCTTATGTGCAGCACGTGTCGGGCAACTTATGGCAAGGCTCAGCGATTTGGCAATTGCCGTTGTCAGCGACGCCGTTGACTGGTGCGGCGAATTGGTCGTGGCAGCCTTGGCAACTATTCTTGGGTAAGTTGAGTGCGGACGTCGATATCACGACAGAGCAGACCAGATTGAACGGTCAAATAAAACTGGGTACCAGCTCATGGCAGATTGATGATATGAGCGGTAAGATTGCAGCGGAAACCTTGACCAGTGTGGTCGATTGGCAGCTGCCCAAGACGCCGATTCAAGTCAATGCGGTGTCTCTAAAACGCCAGACTGGCTCGGATAATGACTCTAATAAAAAGTCCCATGGTTTCAGTGAGGCGGATGGTCAGTTGACGTGGGTCGGCGGTGAAGTGGGCTATCCTAGTGGCGGTAAGGTTTTTTATATCACCATGCCAGCGATGCGTGCCGAGCTGAGTACGGAACAAAAAAATGATAAAAACCTGCTGCACGTTAATTTGTTGAACAATCAAGATAAGCGTTTAGGGGATCTGTATGTCGATGGCGATAATATGCTAGACGTCAGCTTGACCCAGCGTTTGTTGGAGAATATGCCTGAGTATAAAGGACAAGCTCCGCAAGATACCCCTGTCGTCAGTGTGCGCCAGCCCTTGTTAGCTGGTTTGGGGACGCGCTAAATGTCTACTGTTACCGCTAATTTAAAACCTATTATTAATATTCTGAATCGCTGCGCTGGTTGGCTGTTATTATTGGCGATTGCTTGGCTGTGCTGGACGGCGGCACGGCTATTGTGGTTGTTGCTAGCTGCGCCTTTGGCACCAGCATTGCCGCTGACTCCTTTACAAAGCGCGAATACATCCGGCGATGATTACAGTGGTTTGTTTGCTATTTTTGCCGATCCCGCTCCTATCGCGGCGGCGGTACAGCCACCCCCTAATATTGGCTTGAAAGGGGTTCTGCTCGCGATACCAGAGAGCATGTCGTCAGCCTTGTTAGATGTCAATGGTGAGGTCAAAAACTATCGCATTGGTGACAGTCTAAAGGACAGTGACTATACTCTGATCGCCGTCGATTGGAATGCCGTCATCATTGCTGATGCCAGTGATCAGCAAACCGTCATTAGAATGGTAGAGTCCATGCCACTCGACCAAAGCGATATGCTAGCAGGCGCCGTCAGCAATCAGCGTTTGCCAAACACTAATGCCTTGCCGAGCGCCTCAATCTCAGCACCAGATAATACTGAATCCACAGCAGAGACGACTCCTGAGAGTAGCCCGCAATCCGCTATTGATGAAGCCATCACGGCACTACAAGAAAACCCAGCCAGTTATCTGAGCAGGATGGGCGTTATGGCCTCAGGCGAAAACTATCAGGTGACAGCGGCGATGCCCTCAAAACTACGCAACCGCCTAGGACTGGAGCCGGGTGATCAGGTGCTGACGGTCAATGGTCAAAGTGTGGGTAATAACCCGAGCCAAGATGCTGGTATCCTACAACAAGTCCAGCAAGCGGGCGAAGCACAAATAGAGGTAAAGCGCGGCGATCAAGTGATTACGATTCGCCAGCAATTTTAGACAAATGATTTTAAGTAAACCGTTCGTCATTAAAACGGCTTTAAGTAATTAATAACTATCTGGTTGGGGCTATGCTAGCAACGCACCAGCCGACAATACTCAGTCATACTAAATTCAGTACATACTAAGCGACATCACTGTAGGTAATTATCAATATGGTAAGTTCTCATAAATTTTCAGTTACGCCTTTGCACTATACCTTACAGCGCTTGATGCGCCTATGTCGTCCTCTTTGCTTAGCCGTGCCGCTATGGGCAGCCAGTACAGGTCTCGTTAATGCTGAGAGCTGGAAAGTCAACTTACAAGATGCCGATATCAAAGCCTTTATTAATGAAGTGGCGACCATCACCGATCAAAACTTTGTGCTTGATCCACGTATCAATGGCAATGTGACGGTCATCTCCAATAAAGCCTTATCCCGTGATGAGATTTATCAGCTGTTTTTGAGCGTGATGCAAGTCAATGGTATCGCCGCGATTGATTCTGGAACGACGGTTAAACTGGTACCGGATAATGTCGCCAAGCAGTCTGGAGTCGCCGTCGATTTACGTGGTGATAGCGTCGGTGAGGCGCTAGCAACGCGCGTCATCTATTTAACCAATACTCAAGCGGCAGAGGTGCTGGGAGTCATACGACCGCTCATGCCGCAGTCGGCCCATGCTGCTGCTGTGCCGGGTGTTAATGCCTTGGTATTGTCGGATCGCGCGGATAGCTTAAACCAATTAACCGCGCTCATCCGCGATTTGGACAGCAACGTTAATGACAGCTTGCAAGTCATACCGCTACGTCATGTCGATGCCGAGCGTATGATGGAGTTGATCAGTGCTTTGGTGGCGAGTGCCGGTAGTGGGCAAGCACAAGGCGGCAATAATCAGCTCAAAGTCATTGCTGATACGTCTAGTGATCGGCTGCTGGTCAAAGGCAGTCCTGAGATGATTGCCAAGGTCCAAGAAATGGTCAATCAGCTGGATACCACGCCTACCAGACGTCTGAGTGGTTTGCGCGTCTTTCGATTGAAGTATGCCAGCGCTGGTCATATTGCAGATATGCTGCGTGGCTTACTGGCCAATCAATCCATCAATAGCGCTGGCGCGACCTCAACGTTAGAGTCGGCATCTTTGAATGATGCAAGTAGCACCGGCTCATCATTAAATAATAGCGCCAATGATATTCTTGGCAACAGCAGCATTGGTAATAATGCAGCAGCCTCTACCTCGAGTGCTAGCACTGGTGGCACGAGTACAGGTGGTACTGGGGTTGGTGGTCGACCTTTCAGTATCATCGCTGACGAAACCCAAAATGCGGTCATCGTGAATGCAGCGCCCGAGCTGATGTTTGAGATAGAAGATGCCGTCAATCAGCTAGACAGTCGCCGCGCGCAGGTGCTCATTCAAGCTGCTATCGTCGAAGTATCGGGCGATGATGCCACCCAACTGGGGGTGCAGTGGGCACTCGGTAACGCCAACAGTGGCTACGGGGTTGTCAACTTTAATAACGTTGGTGCTAGTGCAGCGTCGCTTGCGGCAGCTGCTTTGTCAGGGGGCGGTGCTGCTAGTATTAGCGCGGCTGCAGGCTCAATTGCTGGTGCGTTGATTGGAATTGGCGATAGCAGTAAGGACAGTCAAGGCAATACCCAGTTTTATGGCGCTATCTTGCAAGCGCTTGATTCGTCTACCAGTGCTAATCTGCTGTCTATGCCATCGATTTTGACACTAGACAATGAAAAAGCCAGTATTTTAGTCGGTCAAAACGTGCCCTTTGTTACCGGCTCTTACACCACCAGTGGCAACTCCTCAACCAATCCATTTCAGACTATCGACCGCCAAGATATTGGTATTAATCTGAACGTCATTCCACACATTGGTGACAATGGCACGGTGCGTTTAGAGGTGTCGCAGGAAGTGTCTTCAGTCGTGCCCGGTAGCACGGGAAATGCCAGTGGTTTGATTACCAATAAGAGCCTTATTAATACCACTATTTTAGCAGACGACCAACAGACCATCGCTCTGGGCGGTTTGATGCGGGATAACACCACCACACGTCAACAAAAAGTGCCGGGCTTGGGCAATGTGCCGGTTATCGGTCGCCTGTTTCGCTCGGACAATGACAACACGCAAAAAAGCAACTTAATCATCTTCCTACAGCCGACTATTCTACGCGATGGCGGTGCAGTGGCGAGTGTGACCGAGCGTAAATATAACCAAATGCGCGTCTTACAGCTGGTCATCGACAAGAATGGAACGATTAAGCAATTGCCATTGAGTGGTACGGAAGGCTGGAATGGGGATGTCAGTGCAGATTACGAGCTGATGCCACTGAATCCGCTCGTACCTAAGCGCGATCAAACGCCAAAAGCTACCTCGCAAGGATTTACTAAAGTAGAGAGTCCTAACAGCGGTATCACGACTTATCCTCTCAAGCATTAAACGCTAACTCACGCATATTATCCTTTCGTACGGTGTCATCAAAAACATGACACCGTACATTAGCTTGCGTATTCATAACACAGATAAACACAGCCACTACGATATCCCAGTATACTAGGAAACTTAAATATACCTTAGTACAAAGTATTCAAAGGCAATTTAGCAAATAAGTAAATAGTAAAGGGGAGTAGTAATGGCACAGCGTATAAACAAAAAAAGATGGCTTATGTTGGGCGCTGTTGCTACCGCTTTATTATTGATACCGCGACGTAGTAGTCAACGAGCAGACAGTAGCCTACAGAACGACACTAAGAATAAGACGAATAACAATTCAAATGCTAAAGATTAACTGCTCTCACTATTTATTTTATAATAAATATTTTCGTTAAAAAATCACTAATAATAATAAAATTTGGAATTTGTTAATGACTGCTCTTGATTCACCGTATATCGCTCCTCATTGTTCGTCTGCTGCTTTGCCACTGATTGACACGCATACACATTTTGACGCGCCAGTATTTGATAGCGATAGAGCGGTACAAGTAGAAAAAGCCTGTGAGCAAGGCGTGCGCCACCTTATGCTGGTGGGTTATTTATATGAGCATTTTGAACGTCTGTATGATATTAAACGCCTGATTAACGAGCAAGTTCAGGTCAATGAGAACAGTCAGGCAATTGCGACGCCAGCAGTTGCAACGGAGGCTGGCAATCAAAACCACTCGTCTCCTGAGGCTCATATCGCTCTAGGTCTACACCCTTTTTATATCACGCAGCATACAGAAGCTCATCTACAGAGTATGGCAAAGATGCTGACTGAGCAGTGCCCATTGGCAATCGGTGAGATTGGTTTGGATACTTTTACCGACGAGATGAAGCAGCCGCATATGCTGGCCAAACAAGAGCAGTTTTTTAAGGCGCAACTGGATATGGCAGTGGCGCATCAGCTACCCGTCATGCTGCATATTCGTAAAGCCCATGCTGAAGCCTTAGCGATATTAAAAGCGCACGATTATGATGCGCACAAGTTGGGCGGTGTCGCTCACAGTTTTAGTGGTGGTGAGCAAGAGGCAAAGGCCTTTGTAAAACTCGGCTTTAAGCTCGGGGTCACTGGACAAGTCACCAATCCGAATGCCAAAAAACTGCGTCGGGCGATTCAAGCAGCAGTTGATACTTATGGTCTTGAATGTTTGGTGATTGAGACGGATTGTCCGGATATGACTCCCATCATGTGCCAGCACTCAGATAGCAATCCGTCAACCAATAATCAGTCAGCGCTTGGACAAAGTCCTGATAATGAATGGGGTGATGCGCCCGCTCATAATAGGAATGTTCCTGCCAATTTGCCATGGGTGCTGCTCAGTCTCAGTGAGTTACTTGATGTGCCACCAGCTCGTCTTGCTGAGCAACTATGGCAAAACAGTTGCGATGCCTTGCGCACGCAATGGTCGTATCCTATGCAGTCATAAAAACTGCTGTTGTTCAAAGTAAAATGATATTGCCAAAAGTAAAATAGTACAGAATAAAATAAGAGCAACATAAGTTATCGTTGATTATATACCCCCTCAAAAGAGCGTTTAATCTGTTATGAGTGAAGCAAAATTATTTGACCAGTCGTTTGTAGAGCCTAATGCCGTTGAGCATTCTGTCGCTCATGACGACAGTGGTAGTGCAAGTGAGCAATACGAGCGACGTTTCCAAGGGACGAAAACTCTCTACGGTGGCTCAGCCGTTGACACCTTTGCGGCAGCGCATGTGTATGTGATTGGTATCGGAGGTGTTGGCTCTTGGGCAGCTGAAGCGCTGGCTCGTACTGCGGTTGGTACTATTACGTTGATTGATTTAGACGTATTGGTGGCTTCTAATGTCAATCGGCAATTGCCAGCGCTGGACAGCACCTTTGGTCAAAGCAAAATTGCAGCGATGGCGCAGCGCATTGCTGAGATTAACCCCAAGGTCACGGTCAATTTAATTGATGATTTTCTCACCACTGATAATGTCACTGCACTGCTGCCGAGCCGTGACGAAGCCAAGGCTGCCATTGCTCAAGGTCATCCTATTGCCGTGCTAGATTGTGTCGATGATATGAATGCCAAACTTGCTATTGCCCTGCATTGCCGTTTTAATAAACTAAAATTGGTTTGCGCAGGCGGTGCGGGTGGTAAGATAGACCCAAGCAAAATTACGGTGAGTGACTTGCGTGATAGCTATCAAGATCCATTACTCGCCAAGCTCCGCAATAAGCTGCGTCATGAAAAAGGCATTAACAGTGCTTTAAAAGAAAAATTTGGAATCAAATGCGTTTATTCCACAGAACCACCACGCGTCGATAAAAGCTGTCAAACGGGCGGTTTACACTGTGGCGGTTACGGTTCAGCGGTCGTAGTGACATCGGTTGTGGCTATGCTGATGGTGAGCGAAGCGTTACAATTATTGATAAAGCAGACAGGCGTCTGATTTTAATGAATGGAGTCCACTTTGACGATACCTAACTCACCTAAGCGCCGCTACCCGGTCGCCGCAGATGAAGTAGAGCGCATTAATAAGCTCAAAAAACATCAGGTGCTCAACAACAATGATGAGCCTGCCTTTGCGCGTCTGACTGAACTTGCCAAGTTGTTTTTTGATATGCCGGTCGTCACCATTACCTTTATGGATGAAGAAACCCAGTATCTAAAATCTGTGCACGGGCTTGGCGGGGTATGTACGACGACGCGCCAAGTGGCTATTTGCAACTATACCGTGCTGTCTGACGAGGTATTTGTGGTTGCGGATTTGACAAAAGATAGCCGCTTTAGTCAAAATCCATTGGTGACAGAATCTCCGTACCTGCGCTTTTATGCCGGGGCGCCCATTATTATGTATGAAGACAATAAGACGTACCGTTTAGGCTCTTTTTGTCTGATGGATATGAAACCCCATGATGATTTTGATAATAAGCAAGCGCAATTATTGGCGCAGTTCGCGATGATGGCAGCCGATGCGCTACAACTACAAGACAAACAACGGGTCGCCAAACATGCCAACGAGATGAAGTCGGACTTTTTGGCCAATATGAGCCATGAAATACGCACACCGATGAATGGTATTATCGGCATGGTAGAGATGCTTAGCGAGACTGATCTTAGTCACGAACAACAAGAGTATGTGGACAATATCAAAGTCTCCAATGAGCATTTGCTAGCGATTATCAACGGTATCTTGGACTTATCGAAAGTTGAGTCTGGTAAAATGACCATTGATACCATTCCGATGAATCTGTCCACCTTATGCAATGAAGTAGTCAGTCTTTTTGCGATCAAAGCTCGCCAGCGCGGCTTGATTTTAGACTACCATTATACTGAGTCGTTATCACCTTATGTGCAAGGCGATCCGGTACGTCTTAAACAAATCATGGTCAACCTTGTCAATAATGCCATCAAGTTCACCCGTGAAGGTGGGCAAGTCAGTATCGATGTCAAGCACGTGCCCAATTGCCATTGTATCGATGACAATGCTGAGAAACATGAAAGCAATGGCGGGTTTGCTGATGGGATTATTGGTGAAGAGAATATTACTAAAGAGAACATTACCAAAGAGAGTATTGCTTACGAAAACATGACTCTATGTATTGAGGTCACCGATACGGGTGTCGGTATTAAGCCTGAATCATTGGACGCGATATTCGATGCCTATGATCAAGCCAATAAATCAACCCATCGTCTTTATGGTGGTACGGGTCTGGGGCTGTCTGTATGTAAGTCTCTGGTGGATTTAATGGGTGGGCGTATCGACGTCGATAGTGTGGTCGGTGAGGGTACAACCTTCACCGTATTGTTGCCGCTCGCTACTATCGATGAGGAACAGTATGAAAATTGGCAAGTTGCCAACGACTTTACCATGACCGCCCCGAGTCAGGAGCGTTCTGGTCACATACTGTTGGTTGAAGACGATAGTGTCAATGCGACAATTGCCAAAAAAGCCTTGAGTAATAGCGGCCATACGGTCACCCACGTCACCGATGGACAGCAAGCGATTGAGGCTTTTGCTTTGTACCCTGAGCGTTATGATCTCATTTTGATGGATCATCATATGCCGATTATGGATGGCGTACAGGCGACCATTAAGTTGCATGAGCTGTATGACCCTCAAGTATTGCCACCCATTATCGCCTTGACTGCCAATGCGATGGATGGCGAGCGCCAAAAATACCTTGATGTGGGCATGCAGGACTATTGCACCAAGCCTTTTAAGCAAGAACAGTTAAATGCCTTGGTGCAATATTGGCTAATGCATAAGCAATCGTCAGCTGATTGAGTGAATAAGACAGACGTAAGGGTTGTGAATTTCCCTCGCTAGACTTGCCATCGGCTACATAGGCTTTTTCTTTCTATATCGACAGTTAAAGCAACTTGACTCATTTATCCTAAATTTTTTACGATATAGTCAAAATATCCTAAAAACGCGACGCTATTGCTCATATCAATTTTTTGTGGCCACCGCCCGTGCCACATTTGAATGTTTAACAGACCCTAATAAAAAAGCTTAACCATTTAATAATGGTTAAGCTTTTTTTATGTATTACTCAAGCAATTTGAACGATTAGCTCACGCGGGTTTGGTAGTCACCAGTACGGGTATCTACACGCACGACTTCACCTTGCTGGACGAATAATGGCACACGTACCACCGCACCCGTCTCTAACGTGGCAGGTTTGCCACCGCCACCTGATGTATCGCCGCGTACGCCGGGATCGGTTTCGGTAATTTGCAACTCAACGAAGTTAGGCGGGGTGATTGATAACGGCACGCCATTGAATAAGGTAATGGTACAAAGCGCATTGCTGTTCTCTTTGAGCCATTTTTGCGCGTCGCCGATGGCTGTTTTGTCCGCTTGTAGCTGCTCAAAGCTTTCTGGATGCATAAAGTGCCAAAACTCACCATCGTTATACAGATAGTTCATTTCAGTATCTATAACATCTGCCGCCTCTAAGCTATCACCTGACTTAAACGTTTGCTCTAGCGTTCTGCCACTGCGTAGATTGCGCAATTTAACGCGGTTAAACGCTTGTCCTTTACCAGGTTTGACGAACTCATTTTCGAGAATGGCACAGGGATTGCCATCGAGCATGACTTTGAGACCGGCTTTAAATTCATTAGTAGAAAAACTTGCCACAAGAAACTCCTAAGGGTTACGAATATATGATCGGTATTTGGGTGTGGAGCTGACTGTGCTAAGCGCTGTCGTCATACCAAGTATTGATGGTTGACGGGTATGCTTTGATAGGGTACTCACTAAGGGCGTATAATGACGCCTTTTAGGCACAGGTACTAGGTTGTCATGATAAACCATTTAATCACACAAAAAAACTGGCAAACGCAATTATCCGAAGGCATTACTAGCATCGATGAATTGCTTAGTATCCTAAAGCTTGAATCGCGACGCGCAGAGGTTTATGTGCCTGAGCATTTCGAGCTACGCGTGCCACGTGCTTTTGTCGCAAAAATGACCGTCGGCGATAGCGATGATCCCTTATTAAAGCAAGTGCTACCCGACCGACAAGAGCAAATCGCAGTGACTGGCTATGTGGCAGATCCTTTAGCGGAAAATGCTCATAACCCAACCAAAGGCTTATTGCATAAATACCAATCCAGAGTGCTGCTGACGATTACGGGTGCTTGTGCGATTCACTGTCGTTACTGCTTTCGCCAGCATTTTGACTACAGTGCCAATATGCCCACTGCCGATGCCAAACAAAGCATCATCGATTATATTACCGCCCATCCCGACATTAATGAGGTGATTTTAAGTGGCGGCGATCCTTTAAACGTGACCAACAGACGACTGTTTGCTTGGCTTGATACTTTAGAGGCCATTCCGCAATTGACCACCATTCGGCTCCATACTCGGTTGCCAATTGTGATTCCAGCGCGTTTAGATGCGCCATTATTAGAGCGGCTAGCACAAAGTCGCTGTCATATCGTCATGGTCATTCACTGTAACCATGCCAATGAAATCGATACGCTCACAGCAGAATATTTGCAGCGGGCGCGGGCGGCTGGCGTGACGCTATTGAATCAAGCTGTGCTTTTAAAAGGTATCAATGACAGCGTGGCTGCTCAAACTGCCTTAAGTCAACGTTTATTCTCTGCTGGGGTATTGCCTTATTATCTACACGTATTGGATAAAGTAGCAGGCGCGGCACATTTCGATAGCGACGAGCGGTCAGCAATAGCGCTTTACTGGTCACTATTGGCAGCATTACCCGGCTATCTAGTACCTAAGCTGGTTAGAGAGTTGCCAGATAGACCGTTTAAGGTGCCGATTGACATTTACAATGAAGTCTAAAAGTTGCATTATGATAAAGTAGCGCTATTAGCAGACAAATAATGACTAATAAGTGCGTAAGCAGCCGTTATTATATCCAGTCGATAGCTAAAGCTTACCTACCTGCTTGCTACTAACTTGTACAGCCGTTACTGTGCAATGACTAAGGATAGTAATGATAACTTTATCAGTTTTTCAACAGCAGTTGGCGTCGATTGCAGCGTTACCTGCAGCATCTGGTAAATCGACCGACGGCCAAGAGCAGCACCTACGCAACTGGGTAGCGCTGATGCCATCGCAAACAGAAGCGCAGCAAACGGAGCAATTGGAAAAAGTACTCATGGAATTGAGGGTGGCTGATGTAGATGATCAGCAACGCTTTACCTTAATAACTATCGTCCTTGAAGCGGCTGATCGGCTGATCGCCGCTTTACGTCAGTATTATATTTATGAAGCAGGAGCGCTAAGTGACGCGCAGTTGGCTCATGTTGCTCAAGTAAAATCCTTATACTATCTCATTGTTTTAACTTATGACGGGGTGATACGCCGCGAAATAGCATTGCTAGATCAGCAAAAACCCCCAGCAAGTAGTGGCTGGCAGCGCCACTTCACGGGCGAAAAGTCTTCTCCCGTTAGGTTAGCTATTGCCATTTATCAAACACTGTTTATATACCAAAAGCTATTGACTGAAGAAGCACTTTGTTATCAAAAGCCACCGTCGTATGTATGGGCTGCAATCAATCGATTGTATTATCTTGCCCATCAGCGCCATGCTACTACTCTTGATCTGAGTATCCATGTCGTCACCAACCGTGCCGACACGATACATCGCTTGTACTGTCAAATATGTCTGCACAGTTTACTCAATGTGCGTGGCATGCGCCGCCCTAATATGCTGCTGGTTCAGCGCTTGCTACCTGAGTGGGCTGAGCCAATCGTTGCGACCATAGAGCCGCAAACTGAGACGCGGGTCTTCGTTAACTTGCATAGTGACAGTCCACCTACTTATTTGACCGCGCATTCTGATATCAATCCTTACGAAAACCAGTACGACTGTCTCTTTATTGAGCTAGCACCAGTGGTCGCCTATCTAAAAGCACGCCGGCAAGCGTTAATGAATGAGGGTAGCGAAGGCGTTGAGTGTTGTTTGCTCGATAGGATGGCCATGGCGCTAACCTATCGTTATATTCAGCCGCAATTGACCGTACCGACCAAGTATAGTCCTAAGCAAAACGCCACAATGGTGACCGGATTTAATGACATTCACTATCATGCTAGCCATGCGCAAGGTCTAATAAGTTTGATTGGCACTAAAGAGCTGCCGGATGCGCAGCGACCTCGCTATGATACCGTGCCAAAAAAACAAACGACCAATGGCTTATTATCCGTTGAGACTTTCGACAGTAAGGACGCCCTGTCGCATTTTCGCACGCTGCGCTTGATTATCAATCCTGAAGATATATCTGCTGTTACCGAAGACAAGGTTGTAACCCCAAGCACCGCCACGATAACGACAATGAGCAAAGTCGGTAGCCAAGCGAGTAGTATGGTAGCAGTGATGGACAGCAATACTACTAATGCTGATATTCATCCTGGCGATACTGCACCGCCACCGTTGCAAATGATGAGTCTCTTTTTATTATGCCGTTCTGAGACGAAGACCGCAGCTGATTGGTCGATGGGAGTGGTGCGTTGGCTCAATCTTAATACGCGAAACCCAGAAGTAGAATGGCAAGTGCTCGGTCACAAGCTCATCTCTTGTGGGCTGCGCCTAGAGGACAGAGACTCACGCAGTCAGCATTTTGTGCCAGCTTTTATGATTGCTGGTGATGAGCAGCTACAGACGACTTGTAGCTTAGTCGTGCCGACCTCTCATTTTCAAACCAGTGATAGAGTGATAATGCGCCTAAATAATAAACAGAAATCCTTACGCTTATTAAATCCTTTACTGGTTACCGATGAGTTTAGCCAATATGAAGTAGTACAATTGTAATCTGCTCAATTAGGGCGTGTCCTAAATACCAGCATGGATATAAGTGTAGATGGTTACATGGCGAAGGTGCAGGTATAACCACTTTATCTGACGGTATGAGTAATAAGTTAAGCTGCAGTCGGTCAAATTATTGTCTATAATGACGCATACCATGACTTAAGTTTGATAGATAAGATATGTCTACTAAGCCAGTCAGCCTAGATCATATCAATAAACCAGTATTGTCAGTACCGCCCGAACCGAACCCGAATAGTGCTTATCTATTTGCCGCGCTATCTAAATATTGATAAAAGGGCGAGGTATCGAAGTTAAGCGATAAAAATAAATACGATCATAAGATTCAAAAGGCCTCCTATGCGTACTCAGTCCGTCTTAAATCTATTAGTTATCGATGACGATCAGCTCTATGCTGAGCGCCTAGTGGATTTGCTAGATTCTTATTATGACAGCGTCAACCTAGGCTTTTTGGATGACAAGGAAGAACTGCTCAAATCGCTACGCCAGCCGTGGGATGTCTTAGTCTTTGGGCAAGCCTATGATATGGGCTTTACCGACGTTGTGGGTATCGTACAAGAGCAAAGCATTGACTTGCCGATGATATGCTTGATGAGTGCGGAGATGGCTGCGACTGCCCATAACGAGGAAGGTTTGCCTGCGGTCATGAATAGCACGATGGTTAAGGCGCTTAGGGCAGACCAAGAGACAGCGGTAGTGATGGCCATCTGTTTACAGCATGGTAATTTGCGGAGTCGTCATCAGCTTAAAGCCTTGCGTCACGTGTTATCTGAGGCAGAGCAGCGCGCTAATATCTTGATTAAAAACTCTAAAAGTGCGGTTGCCTACCTTGATCAAGGGATTCATATCTTTGCCAATGACCCTTATCTTCAGCTATTCGGTTTTGACTCAATGAACGATATCATTGGCGTACCGGTTATTGACTTGATCGCAGGCGGTGATAACATCAAAGCCTTTAAGCAGTTTTTGCGGCAGTTTGATAAAGGGAGCCGTGACGAAGTCGAGTTCAAGTTTGAGAGTCTGCGTACGGATGGCAGTACCTTTGAGGCAAAATTACAGCTGGCAGCAGCTACCTTGGATAGTGAGCCGGTTACCCAGATTATTATTCAACAAAATAACAGTAATAGTGCTGAGGTTGCTAAGCGCTTGGCAGAAGCTGAGCGTAAGGACAGCTTGACAGGCATCAATAACCGTCGTGGTTTTGAAGAGCAGTTGGCGATATTACACCAGCAAGCGTTGGCTGGTACTCTGACTGCTGGGCTGTTGTATGTTCAGCTCGATAACATTGGTAAGATCAGAAGTAGCTTGGGTTTGCAAGGTGTCGATACGACAGTCAGACAGGTCGCTTATGCTTTAGATGAGCTGGTGCCAGAAGGCTATGTGAGCCGCTTTAGTGACACAGCATTTACGATACTAGTAGAAAACCAGACCACCGACGATCTCGAAAAGCTTGCGGAGCATATTGGCCTACGGATTAGTGGCATGCTTATTGAAGTCGATAAGCGCACGACCAGCACGACGGCGAGTATTGGTATTGTCAAAATCGAAAGAAATACTGCTGAGCCTAAAATAGTACTCGAGCGAGCGATGGATGCCATCGCCCAGATTATGACCGAGACCTCCAATAACGGTGGTACTTATCATCTATATGATCCAAGCGAACATGCCAATAGTGATGACCATGCGCTGGCGGAGTCTTTAGTCGATGCCATTGCCAATAATCGCTTTGAGCTATCATTCCAAGCGATATATGACATCAATCATGATCGTAGTGACTTTTTTGAAGTCTATCTGCGTTTGCCATTGGCAGATGCTGACAATACAGTATTGACCCCTGATCAATTTATGGCGGTTGCAAAGACGCATCAACTGTTAGAAAAAATAGATCGCTGGGTGCTGATCAATGCCTGCAAAAAAATAAACGATGTACGTAAAACCCATCCTGAGGCGCGACTACTGGTACAATTGACCAGTGCTTCGCTGGTGGATAAAAAGCTGCCCAATGTCGCCAGTCAGCTGATTAATGCGGTTGGCGGTGCGGCAGGAGTGTTAACGCTACAGTTCAACGAAAAAGATATTGCCGATCATTTAACAGTCGCCAAATCTCAGTTTGAGGCCCTTAATAAAGTGAGCTGTCAGCTTGGCGTCAATAACTTCGGCTCATCTACTAAGTCTATTGAGATTGCCAGCTTTGTGCAGCCAGATGTGGTGCGTTTGGCCCGCAGTTATGTACAAGATATCGACTCTGCAGATAATTTAGAAGCCGTTAAATCACTAATCGTACGTACCAATACGGTTAATATTGATGTGTTGATGCCTTACATTGAAGAGGCGGCAACCATGTCTGTCGCTTGGAGTGTGGGTGCGCGTTACCTGCAAGGGTATTATTTGGAAGAGCCAAGCAGTACAATGAAAGTTGCTAGTGGCACATAAGAGAACCTAGGGCGTGTCCTCAATTCAAGCGCTTGTATCTAACTGGGCTAAAAATGACTAAATTTTGCCAAATATCGTCAAATAGCTGAATAATATCCCGATATTATTTGCGCTATTTTTCTCATTTGACGGCAATTTATCTCATTTTTACGACCATTTTTAAAATGAGGACACGCCCTAATCTCATGTGTGATTATAAAGTTATAATCCTAGACGTTTCTTAAGCGTGATTTATTGGTTTAGCTGCCGATAAATTGCGCTCTATTTTTAAACAGCTATCTATGTGTGCCGCCTGATGTTGCTTTCTACATGGTTTTTCAATGCACTATGCCTGTTGTCTCACATAGCTGGCGCTCCTCAACTAAAGATTGCCAAAAATGTCTATCATCAATACATCAATATTGAGCGGTATTTTTTCCGCTGTTCTGCTACTCACCGCCTGCGGGGAAAGTATCCCACCTGATCATCGCGCGCCTGTCACGCTGCCAATATATACTGAAGGTGATGCCGATAATGGTGCTCTAATTTATCAAGACGCTTGTGGCCAATGCCATCAGAGGAATGCTGGACTCAATAAAAAAGGCCCGCAGTTGATGAATATATATGGCGCGCCCGCTGCAGAGTTAGCAGATTATACCTATAGTGACGGGCTAAAAAACTCAGGTTGGGTATGGGATGCAGCAACGCTCGACCCTTATATTGCAGATGCGGAAAAAGCCATACCAAACTCAAAGATGCTATCAGACCCGATGCCAGATGCACAAGAGCGTGCGGATGTGATTGCTTATCTGTCAACGCTGCGCGCCGCCGCGCCGATAGTTGCAGATGAGTCAAAGTAATCTCTGATTTATACTTACTATTCAAAAAACGAGCCAATAATTGACTATGACCCACGCAGCCATCAATAGTGCCATTACAACACCACGTCAAGCAGCAGCAGAGGTGACTGATAAGCCGACCTTTAGCACTGCCGACTATCGTCGCAATCAGCAAAAAATTGCCCAGCTTATGGCGCAATTAAATCAAATTGTGTTAGATAAGCCGCAAGCCGTTAAGCTTGCGCTCAGCGGTATATTGGCAGGTGGTCATCTATTGTTGCAAGATATACCGGGTATGGGCAAGACCACTTTGGCACAAGGCTTGGCGCAGTTGCTTGGTCTGAGCTTTAGCCGTGTGCAATTTACCAATGATATGCTGCCAGCAGATATCCTAGGGATGAGCATTTATGACCAAAGTAAACAGCAATTTGAGTTTCGCTCAGGGCCTATCTTTACTCAACTGTTACTCGCTGATGAGATTAATCGCTCTAGCCCTAAGACCCAAAGTGCGCTACTAGAGGCGATGGAAGAGCGGCAAGTGACCCAAGATGGACAAAGCTATCCATTGCCGCAACCGTTCTTTGTGATTGCAACTCAAAACCCTTTGCAGCAAGCAGGCGTCTATCCACTCCCTGAATCGCAGCTAGATCGATTCTTGCTATGCTTGTCGCTTGGCTATCCATCACCTGCCGCAGAGCGTGAGCTTTTAAAAGGTCAGGATCGCCGTGAGTTACTAAAAGAGTTGTCTGCGGTACTTGATACCGAGGCGGTCTTGTTAGCGCAGCAAGGCGTCAAGCAAGTATATGTCGCGGATGTGGTCTTGGACTATCTACAAAGACTGGTGGCAAAAACACGATCAAGCCAAGAGTATCATGGCTTATCACCACGTGGCGTGCTGTCGCTACAGCGTGCCGCACAAGCCTATGCCTATGTATCGGGGCATATGGAGATGACGCCTGAAGACATTCAAGCGGTGTTTGCCGCCGTCACTGATCACCGTCTCGGTCAGCGTTTTGTACCCGCGCATGTGACGGGAGGACAAGCGACGCAGACCATCGCCCAACGCATTTTGGCAGACGTAGCGGTTGTTGTTTAAGAGTCCGTTATTTAATCGCATGCTTATTTTTCAAACGATCATTCAGTTATCGATGAGAGTATCCATTTTATGGTAAGGGTAGTCATGAGCTTTTTGCCAAAAGCCTTAACCGTACCAGCTACTTCAGCATTAAGCCGTTGGTTTGCTTCGCGTGCGCCCAAAAGTGATAGTGCCACCCTCAATTTGCGTAACGTCTATATCTTTTTTAGTTGTGAAGGGATGCTATTTGCTGTCTTACTGGTCATTACCTTTATCGCTGGTATCAACTATGGCAATAACTTGGTATTGGGCTTATGTTTTTATCTAATCAGTGTCTGGCTGATCAGCTTTCATGTGACCTTTGCTCATATCTCAGGTCTAAAGGTACAGCTAATAGAGGTGACCATGGCAGAAGCGGGTGCGCCTGTCTGGGTGACCCTGCAACTGCGTAGTGAGAGTCGCCAGCCAAGACGCCAGCTGCTATTTAGCTTTGCGCAGACTGATAAAGAGATGGATAAAAAATCTGGTAAGAAAATCAAACATCACGTGGATAGTCAACATTCTGTACTTGTTACACGGTTACAAGATGAGCAAATTATTCGTTTGCCGGTGCAGACGCATAATCGTGGCGCGTTTGAGTTGCCACGATTAACCATCAAAACCGTTTATCCATTAGGGATCATGCGTGCATGGTCTTATGTCTATTTTGCCCGTAGCGCTTGGGTCTATCCAAAACCTGAAGCCTTTGACTGGCAGACGCAGTATTCGGTCGCAAGTTTAGAGGACTTGCCAACAGGCGGGCAATATCGTCAAGGTCAAGATGACTTTGAGCGGCTCGATAATTATATCGAAGGTGAGTCGCTGGCTCGGGTTTCTTGGGGTCACGTGGCGCGCGGTCAAGGCATGTTTACCAAGCATTTCGCTGATCCAGTCGGTGATGAGCAAACATTGGATTATGCCGATATGCCAGCAGCCCATCATGAACAGAGGCTGGCACAACTGGCGTACGGGGCGATGACATTAGGTGAACTTGGCGTACCATTTAACATGCGCTTACCGAATGACATGCGCTTTGATCAATCCTCTAGTGCAACAATGGGTGAAGGCGATAGCTTTGCACGAGCATGCTTGTTAAGGCTGGCGAAAGCACCATGATCAATTTTAAAAATTCCTCTACAAATGAGACAGAGATCAATCCTGCAAGCTTTGAGCAATTGGCTTTGGGTCAACATATCACTTCTCACACTGAGCAGGCTAGCGATGCTAAATGGACTCGCAAGCTACTCGCCTTGCCAGCCTATTATTGGGTCTTAATTGCCCAAATCATCGTCATTTTACCGCATGCAGCACATCTGCCTTTATGGTTGATTGGCTTTGCTGTGGTCAGTATTGTGGCTCAGTTGCCACGCGTAAAAGCGCGATTTAAAAAATTAGCGCATTTAAAGCGTGTTTATCAAAGCATGCAAATGCTCGGCTTTTTATTGGGGCTGGCAGGTCTGTGGCTGACTTATAATACAGCGTTTGGTCTCGATATGGGCGTGGCGTTTTTAGTGCTCTGTCTTATCAGCAAGCTATGGGAGTTGTATAAGCGCCGTGATGCTTATGTGGTATTGAATTTATCGCTATTTGTACTGGCTGCGCTATTTTTGATGGATCAAGGTCTCGTGACGACGTTAGAAGTAATCGTCGGTGCGGTCATCATATTATTGGCATTTATTGCGCTCAATGACGATGGCAATACTCGTGGTGATGGTCGTCTGCGTACTTTGGGCGTATTAGGTCTTGGGGCACTACCGTTATTGGTCGTGCTATTTTTGTTTTTTCCGCGCTTGCCACCGCTATGGTCAGTGCAGCTCTCAGGTCAGCAAGCAACCACGGGTGTCTCTGATAGTATGTCGCCCGGTGATTTTGCCAATTTGGGACAATCGACTGAGCTGGCGTTTCGGGTAGAGTTTGCAGATAAGCGCCCACCACAGCAGCAGCTATATTGGCGCGGCTTGGTATTTAGCGACTTTGACGGGGTGACGTGGCGTCCTAGCCCTCAGCAACGACAGTGGCAGCCGACGCAGCGAATACCTGCTTGGATTGAGAATGCCTTTGCTACTATCCCTGATGAGGTGAAAGCTGCGCCGACCAGCTATGAGATTATTCTAGAGCCCACGCAACAAAACTGGCTATTTGGCCTTGATTATCCTTTTGCTCAGCGTCAAGACATTAGTATTACTTCAAACTTTACTTTATTAAAAGACCAGCCGGTTACCCAACAGCTGCGCTACGAGGTATTACAGTTTGCCCCGATGGGTATCGATACGATTCTCTCTGATGAGTCACGCCGTCTGAATCTTGCCCTGCCAGCTGACGGCAATCCCAAAGCAAAAGCACTGGCGCAGCAGCTGTTTGTTCAATCAGACTCAGACCCAGTACGCTACATGCAAGCACTTGAGCGCTGGATCAACCAAACGGACTTTCGTTATACGTTGTCGCCGCCACGATTGCATAAGAACCGTATTGATGAGTTTTTATTTGACACCAAAGCGGGGTTTTGTGAGCACTATTCTTCCAGCTTCACCTTTATGATGCGCGCTGCTGGCATTCCAGCACGCGTCGTGGCGGGCTATCAAG
Source organism: Psychrobacter sp. 78a-MNA-CIBAN-0178 (assembly GCF_040309625.1). NCBI lineage: Bacteria > Pseudomonadati > Pseudomonadota > Gammaproteobacteria > Moraxellales > Moraxellaceae > Psychrobacter > Psychrobacter sp. 78a-MNA-CIBAN-0178. The sequence continues at coordinate 41,414 of NZ_JBEOOZ010000014.1, read as the reverse complement.
GTGGTGAGCTGAGCCGCGGTGGTAATGTTTGGGAAGTACGGCAAAAGGATGCGCACGCTTGGACGGAGGTTTGGCTTGACGGTCAAGGTTGGGTACGTGTCGATCCGACGGCTTTTGTAGCGCCTGAGCGTGTCGAGCAAGGTATGGATGCACTGACGCAGGCACAAGGGGCAGCAATGTTCGGTGATGGGGCTAGTGCGCAAATCAGCTATCAGCAGTATCAAATGCTACAAACCTTACGCCGCCTCTCAGATCAAGCCAGCTACTATTGGCAAAAAGACGTCGTTGGTTACGATCAGGATAAGCAAGCTGACTCATTACTCAAGTGGTTTAACATCCGCTCAATCATGCAGCAAATTATTTGGCTAGCGGTGAGTGCTATTACCGTCATGGTAATTTTGGTTTTTATCATTTGGCAACGTCGCCGCAAACGTTGGCATCCAGCCGATCTACCACTTGCACAATTATCAAAGCGCATTGGCAAAGCGGATAAATCGCTCGCTCGCGATAACAACGAAGGGCAATTGGCTTGGCTTGAGCGTTTGGCAGCGGCGGTTAATAACCGAGGCAATGATATAAATAGTGACATGGATAGCCGTAACAATACTGTAAGTAGCGGTGCGGGTGGTAAAGTTAGTAAGCTAACAGATAGCGGTCACTCAGAGATTGTACAAGCAAAAATAATACAGATGAAGCAGGACTATCGTCAACTGCGTTATGGACGCCTAAGCAGCCTTGAAACCAATGATAGCGAATACCAAGTCGTACTGAAACAGCTTAAGAAAGATGCACGTGAATTGTTCTAATGGCTGTTTTGTGAAAGCGTTGTTTAGCATATGATAAAATAGCTAATGATAATAAAGGAGGCGACTCTATGGCGATATACGTTGATTTTATGCAGATAGAATTTAAAGGCTATAAATGGTGCCATATGCTGGCTGATACCCTGCAAGAGTTGCATGACTTTGCGGCATTGATTGAAGTGGATAAGCGTTTATTCCACCGTCATGCCAGTTATCCGCACTATGATGTGACGGTGCAAATGCGAGAGACAGCAATTGAGTACGGCGCTATTCCTGCCGGTCGAAAGAAAATTATTGAATGTGCAAAGAAGTTGAAAGTAGAGTTACATGAGCAAATAGCACAATCTGAGAATCGCTAATAATTTAATTTTCTAAAACATGAGAAAGGTGGGTTATGCTTTTGTATCCCACCTTTTTATTTGTTTAGACTTTCATTTATAGGTTATTTTGCAATAGCTGCTTTACTAACACCATCAAGGGCTTTTGCAATATTCGTGAGCTGGGTATCACAACCTTTTATATTATGGCGGTCTTTAAGATATTCAGGATTGTTGTACGACAACCAAACTTTTTTATCAGCATCTTCACTGATGAGGATTTTTTGCGGCAAATCGATAGCGACGCTTTGCTCGCAATTCATCAATGGCGTACCCGCTTTCGGATTACCAAACATAATCACTTGCGTCGGTCTCAATGTTAAATCGACACCTTGCGCATTTTTTTGATGATCGACGCGCGCAAATACTTTCATGCCTTTGCTTTCAATAATTGCCGCTAGCTTATCAGTGGTATCTTGAACGGAGTGATTACTTTGCATCGTCACCAAACCCTTTTCAGCATTGATAGCAGTCATCGTTTCTGGCGTCGACTGCCCCTTGTCTGGCGCGTTTAAAATATTTTCAACGCTGGCGCAAGAGGATACGGCCAAAGCTAGAGCAGCGATAGAGATAATCTTAAGCATAAAAAGTCCTTTTTTATTGTGGTTGTTTATTCAGTGAGTGATGGTTGGTAATATCAAATATTCATTGTGAATCATAACATTGTGCTTCATAACATTGTACTTCATAGCATTGTGCGTAATAAACTGCGCATAGTAAAGGGTCGTATTACAACACCTCTTAAAGAATGACTAAGCCAAAACTATCATCTAAGCCAAACGCTCTGCTAGATAATCTACCAGCAACCGAATCTTTGGCGATAAATGACGGTTGTGCGGATAGACGGCCCAGATACTTTCTTCAGGCTCTCTATAGTTATCCAGTAAGCTGACCAACGCACCTGATGCTAAGTGTTTTTGCACATAATAATCAGGTAGCTGCACGATACCCAGACCTTTTAAGGCAGCATCGACTAGGCTGTGACCACTGTTGTATTGCACAGTGCCAGACACTCGCAGGTTTTTTTCTTTATCAGCGTCTTTTCCAGAACCTGTTTTTTTAGAATCTGTTTTTTTAAAATCTATAAAGTGCCAATAGTCGCGAGTGCCAAGTAAGCAGTTATGTTGGCTTAGCTCGGACAAAGCATGAGGCGTGCCGTATTTTTCAAGATAAGCGGGTGCGGCACAGACGAAGTTGGTACGACGGCTGAGTTTTTTTGCCATCATGGTTGAGTCGCTTAATTTGCCAATACGAATTGCCAAGTCATAGCCGCCATCAACCAAGTCAATTTTTTGATTACTCAAAAATGCCGTCACTTCGATATCACTATATTGCACCATGAAATCATTGACCAGTGGCAATAATTGCTGCTCGCCATAAGTGACAGGGGCGGTCAGTTTAATCCTGCCTTGGGGTTTTGATTGTAAGTTACTCACCGCTTGCTCAGCGGCATCCAAGCCATCGAGTACACTGCGGCAATGCTGATAAAACACGCGGCCTTCTTCAGTCAGTGTTACCTTACGAGTTGTACGATATAGCAATTTAATATTGAGACGTTTCTCTAAAGCGCTTATCTGCCGACTGACTTGCGCGGTTGAGATGCCCAATTCTTTGGCAGCACGTGTGAAGCTCTCATACTCCGCCACATAGACGAACTCGCTAATACCATCCCAGCGCATGATTATTACCACTGTGTAAAAGATATTTGTAAATATAGCACATTGTTATCATGGCAGAAACGACTATAATGGTCAGTATAAAGTTTAATGCTTCACAGACTGGTACAACTGTCGCTTGCCTCTACTAAGTCAGCACTATAAGATGAATAGGTCTGTGCTCAATAATCGATAAAACTAATTAAAAAGAGAGACAACTATGTCAGATAAATTTATTAAATCGAAAGCCGCCATTGCTTGGGGCCCGAACCAACCACTATCTGTTGAAGAAGTGGATGTCATGCTGCCGCGCAAGGGCGAAGTATTGGTAAAAATCATCGCCAGTGGCGTCTGCCACACTGATGCGTTTACTTTATCTGGTGAAGATCCAGAAGGCGTATTCCCAGCTATCTTAGGTCATGAAGGCGGCGGTATCGTTGAGCAAATCGGCGAAGGCGTGACCAGCGTTCAAGTCGGCGATCACGTTATTCCTTTATATACCGCAGAGTGTGGCGTTTGTAAATTCTGTACTTCAGGTAAAACCAACCTATGCTCAGCCGTACGCGAGACTCAAGGTAAAGGCTTAATGCCAGACGGCACCACGCGTTTTTATAAAGACGGTGAGCCAATTTATCATTACATGGGTTGCTCAACTTTCTCTGAATATACCGTCTTGCCAGAGATTTCGTTGGCCAAAGTGGACAAAGACGCCCCATTAGAAAAAGTTTGTTTGCTAGGTTGTGGCGTGACCACCGGCATGGGCGCGGTTATGAATACCGCTAAGGTTGAAGAAGGTTCTACCGTTGCTGTTTTCGGTCTTGGTGGTATTGGCCTTGCCGCCATCATTGGTGCAAAAATGGCAAAAGCCAGTCGTATTATCGGTATTGATATTAACGAAGATAAATTTGAGTTGGCTAAGAAGCTTGGCGCGACTGATTGCATCAATTCTAAAGACTATGACAAGCCTATTCAGGAGGTCATCGTTGAGATGACTGATGGCGGCGTAGACTATTCTTTTGAATGTATTGGTAATGTCGATGTGATGCGTTCAGCGCTTGAGTGCTGCCATAAAGGTTGGGGCGAGTCGGTCATCATCGGTGTCGCTGGTGCAGGCAAAGAAATCTCAACCCGTCCATTCCAGCTAGTGACGGGCCGCGTCTGGAAAGGCTCAGCATTTGGCGGGGTCAAAGGTCGCAGCGAATTGCCAGGCTACGTCGATCGTTATATGCAAGGTGACATCCCATTAAATGACTTTATCACTCATACGATGCCATTAGAAGATATCAACGAAGCCTTTGATCTGATGCATAAAGGTGAGAGTATTCGTACGGTGATTCATTTTTAAGAGATAATCTTGAAGACACGCCCTAGTTTTATAAGATAGAAAAACCAAAAATGCCGTCCCTATATAAGGGCGGCATTTTTTTAGCATTAAAAATATAGTCAGTGAAAAGTAATATCGATATATCAGCAACATCGTAGCATTTTTAGGATATGTTGACGATAGGCTTATAAATAACGGTTAGCCTTGAGTATCAAGAATGATCTGCTCAGCAAGTGTGACAAGATCTGAGGCCACAAAGTCCGGTGTTGGCACATTGGAGGCGGGCAACATAGCGTTATAAGGACGTTTAAGAAACGCTCCTTGACAGCCAGCCGCTTGCGCGCCAATCGTATCCCAAAGATGACAAGCGACAAGGCACAAATCTGACATTTCAACAGCCAGCTCTTTAGTGATCATTTGATAAGTCTCAGGCGCAGGCTTGAATTTTGCAACCTTCTCAACGCTAAAAGACTGCTCAAAAAACTCACTCAACCCTGCCTTTTCAAGTGGCGTAGGGGACGGGCTGCTCGCTGAGTTGGTTAACGTTACCAGTCGAAACCCTGCGTCACGTAGTTTGGTTAATGCCGGTATTGCATCAGGATGAGCAGGCATTTCGCTCATGCGTTCTTTTAACTCATCGATATCGTCACCTGTTAGCGTGATTTCATGGATATCAGCGGTCATCTGCAACGCACCGACGCCAAGCCCACCAAAAGGCGTATAGAGTCCTGATAAAGTCATGGTTTGTGAGTAAAGCACCAATTGGGCAAACCACTCTCTGAGTATCTGCTTATCACCGAACAGTCGGGCAAACAATGGCTCAAGAGTGGCGATGTCGAGTAGCGTCTCATTGACATCAAACACGATAATCGAGGCTGATTTATTAGAGGACATAAAAGATCCTTTTATGAGTAGCGAACGAAATTTTGTTAACAAAGCTAGTCAGGAAATACTATCAACAAAGCTAGTCTGGCATGTCAGCTAATTGCTGCAAAATATTCGTGAAATTCTCTACACCTTGCGCACCGCTAACCAAATGACGTTCATTAAAAATTACCGCCGGCACGCTTTGAATGCCTTGCTGCTGCCAATGTTGCTCAGCCTCTCTTACTGCTTTAGCAAAACGCTGGTCGTCTAACACGGCTAGTGCTTCATTACGATCCAAGCCGGTCTCTGCAGCGATATCGGCGAGCACGGCATTGTCAGAAATATTGCGACCATGGGTAAAGTGTGCGGCGAACAACGCTTGCTTTAAGTCGTGCATACAGCCTTGCTGATCTGCCCAGTGCAAGAGCTGATGCAGATTAAAGGTATTATGCATACGTGTGTCATCGTTAAAGTTAAATTCAAAGCCGACCTCACGACCAGCTTCTATTAATCGAGCACGGCTAGCATCAGATTCTTGCTTACTCGAACCATACTTTTCCATAATATGTTCACGCATATTTTGTCCTTCGCTGGGCATATTTGGATTAAGCTCAAACGGATGCCAGCGAATCTCATGTTCGGTGTTGGTTTGCTTGAGCGCTTCTGCCAGCTGGCGGTAACCAATGACGCACCAAGGGCATACAACGTCTGAGACGATGTCTATTCGGAGTGGTTTTTCTGATGTGCTCATATATCCTCGCAAGCATTATTGTTTATTTTTTATGACGGTATTTTATAGCTAGACATATCAGCCAAAGCGACTTGGTTGAATCAGCTTTGGATAATATCACTCAGTCAATATTAAGAGAATGAGGGAGCGATTACAATGTAGTCTGCACAGTCTGCGTTATCACTTAGGTAGCTCAATTGTAACTATTATCAGTAGGATAGCCGAAATTTTTGCAAAAACGGTCTAACAACTGACGCACTGATAACAAAACCCATGACTACTTAACCAATCTGCCGTGGTCACAAAACAGGTTTTTATTTAAAGTTGCTCCATTGAAATTAGCGATGATTATTTATAAATAACGCTAATAATAATTCAATAAACAATAAAAACTTAACACTCACTATGGTGTCATATATGAAAAATATCACTGAAGCAATGAAATGGCGTTACAGCACCAAAGAGTTTGATACCAACAAAAAAATATCAGCAGAAGACTTTCAGAGTCTAAAAGATATCTTACGTCTCAGTCCGTCGAGCACCAATATTCAGCCTTGGCATTTTGTGATTGCTGATGACGAAGCGGGTAAAGCTCGAATTGCAAAAGGCACTGAGGGCATGTATGAATTCAATGATGCCAAAGTAAAAGATGCCTCGCATGTCATCGTATTCTGTAGCCGTGTCTATGCCGATGACGAGTTTTTAGAAGGCTTGCTCGATAAAGAAGATGCTGATGGTCGCTTTGCAGAACCAAAACTCAAAGAGCAAATGCATCAAACGCGTAAAATGTTCTTGGACATTCGTCGTTATGAGCAAAAAGACGAGCCGCATTGGTTGATAGAGCAGTTGTATCTCAATATGGGTGCATTACTACTAGGCGCTGCTACTTTGGGTATTGATGCTGTGCCGATGGAAGGCGCAGATTTAAAAGCGCTTGATGAAGAGTTTGATTTACGTAGTAAGGGCTATACAGCGGTCGCAATGGTTTCTCTTGGCTATCGTAGTGAAGATGATTTTAATGCTGATCTGCCTAAGTCTCGATTTGACGAAGAAACAATCATCACTAAAGCCTAGTTTTAGGTGTTTGATTTGAAATGATCATTCTAAAGTAGCCTCATAATAGTCCTATAAACTTTCGTTTGTGGGGCTTTTCTTTATTGAAGTCTATTTAATATACTACCTTTTTCTAAAAAATAGATTGCCCACTTCACATAATATAGTCAATCCTAAATAAAACAGATACATTATATATCAAGGTGGAACTGGTCTAAATTTTCCTTGTGTGCTGTACCTACGCAGACAGAGGCTGCGAAAAATTTATCCCAGTCCCACTGTATCGTTTTTATACTGAATTCACTATATATTGCTAAATCATATGGCCTGAATTTGAGTGCTGATAAATTAAAACCAATTAATACTAGCTAGCAGCAGATGGTTAGGCTGATTGAGGTAAATGATTATCAGTTAGCTTACAGCGATTGGTAGTACACACTTTTAGGTACTGCCTCGGATTAAAAACTATACTGCAACAACTACAAAATAAAAACAAAACAAGTTTTTTGGTACGCCATAATGGATTTATTGCCGCCGTAGCTATAAGGCGCTTTTTTCACCCATTATATTCATCTGCCAGCGAGAAGCCAGCATGTCTACCTTGACGTTAACAATCAATAAGCAGGATTATCAGCTCGAGAATCTTGACGCCCGTACGACACTGCTCGACGTCTGTCGTCAACATTTACAAATTACTGGACCCAAAAAAGGCTGCGACCACGGCCAATGCGGCGCTTGTACCATGCTCATCAATGGTCGCCGAGTCAACTCTTGTCTCACACTTGCTATCATGCATGATGGTGATGAGATTACGACCATCGAAGGCATCGGTATGCCGGATTCACTATCGGCGCTGCAACAAGCCTTTAAAGATAACGATGCCTTTCAGTGCGGATATTGCACCCCAGGTCAAATTTGTTCAGCGACTGCCTTAATAGAAGAAGTAAAACAAAATTGGCCAAGCCATGTGAGCACAGACTTACAACATCCTGATAGCCTTCTGGTACAAGAAATCGCTGAGCGCATGAGTGGTAATGTCTGTCGCTGCTCCGCTTATCCCAATATCATCAAAGCCATCTCACAAGTACTTGAAAATGAGATGTCAGAGTCTGCTGCCCAGACCAATGACACCTCTACACAAAATTCAAGCGTAACAGGTATTTGGTCACCGCCGTCAAGCGAGGCTCAGTTCCATAAAGCCTCAGCGAATAACAAAACAATAACAGGCAAGGCAGGAGACCACTCATGAAACGTTTTGAATATAGCCGCGCTGATGCACCTAAGCAAGCCGCAACCTCTGCTAGCGGCAAAGACGCTTCTTTTATCGCAGGTGGTACCAACTTATTAGATCTCATGAAACTAGAGATCGAAACCCCAATCAAACTGGTCGATATCACTCGTTTAGAATTAGAGCAAGTAGAAACGACTGCCGATGGTGGTTTACGTATTGGTACGCTTGTGACCAATAGCGATTTGGCCGCGCATCCTGAGGTGATTGCAAACTATCCAGTATTGTCCCGAGCTATCTTGGCAGGAGCGACTGGTCAGCTACGTAACAGAGCGACAACGGGCGGCAACTTTTTACAGCGTACTCGTTGCTATTATTTTTATCAAACAGACAGCGCTTGTAATAAACGTGAACCGGGCACAGGATGTCCTGCTATCAACGGGGAGAACCGTACCCTAGCTGTCTTAGGTACCAGTGATTCATGTATTGCTCAGCACCCATCCGATATGGCAGTGGCAATGCGCTTACTGGATGCCACGATAGAGACAGTTAAAGCAGATGGCTCGACTCGCGCTATCGATGTCAAAGATTTTTATTGTTTGCCAAAAGACACGCCGCATATCGAAAATGTGCTAGAAGCAGGCGAGCTGATTACTCATGTTGTATTACCTGCCCCTATTAAGGGCATGCATACCTATGACAAAGTGCGTGATCGCGCTTCTTACGCCTTTGCACTGGTATCTTGTGCCGCAGTCATCGATGCTGACGACAATGGCAACCTAAAGACAGTACGATTGGCGTTCGGCGGCATCGGTACCAAGCCATGGCGTAATGAAGAGGTTGAGGCACTATTAACGGATACCGATGGCAATAGCGACGTTATCACGCAGGCCGCTGATCTATTATTGCATGATGCCAAAGGTAATGGTCAGAACGACTTTAAAATACCGTTGACGCGTCGCCTACTAAAACAAGTTATTCAGCGCGCATTAGCGGGCGAGGGAGCATAATCATGGCACTATTAGAATCAATCACACAGTCAGAACCAACCAAAAAACTGACCATGGATGAGCCTGTTGAAACGCTATTTAGTACAACGGCAAGCAAGCTAGTTGGTAAGCCAATCAACCGTGTTGATGGCTCATTAAAGGTCAGTGGTCAAGCGCCTTATTCAGCAGAGATTCATCTAGAAAACCAAGTCTATGGCGTCTTGGTTGGGGCAACTATTGCCAAGGGCAAAGTAGATAGTATCGACAGTAGCTCTGTAGATGATATTCCCGGTATCATCAAAGTGGTGACCGATCCTGAGCACTTCTTACGTAATTCGCAACAGGGCGGGGCAACAAAAGCACCAACTCAAGGTGTGAGTGAAGTGTTTTATCATGGTCAGCCCATAGCTGTTGTAATCGCCGAAACTTTTGAGGCCGCAACAGAAGGCGCTAAAGCGCTGAAAGTGACTTATAAGGATGAGACTGACCAAGCGGCATTAAACTTTACTCAAGAGCTCTCTAACGCACATGCGGTAGATGAAGAAAAAGGCTCTGATAAAAATAATGTCCAAGGCGATCCAGACCAAGGCTTAGCTGATGCGGCAGTGACCGTTGATCGCTTTTATCATACCCCAAGTCAAAGCAACTCTCCGATGGAGCCCCATACAACGTTGGCTCATTGGGAAGGCGATAAGCTCGTTTTGTATACTTCCAATCAGATGATCGCTTCTTGCAAACAGCAAGTCATGGATGCTCTGGACCTAAATAAAGATCAAGTACAACTGATCGCACACTATGTGGGTGGTGGGTTCGGTAGTAAGCTCGGTATTGCTCCTGAATCTATTGCAGCGGCGATTGCTGCGAAAGATCTGGGTCGTCCTGTGCTAATCACTATGACGCGTTCACAAGTGATGGAAGCAACGGTCAGACGCTCAAACACGCGTCAGCGTATCGCTATTGGTTGTAATAAAGAAGGTATTATCAACACATTTATTCATGATACTACGACCAGTAATTTGCCAGGAGAAGCTTTTTTTGAGCCGACGGCATTATCTACCCATTATCTATACCGTGGTGAAAACCGCCGTGTACATTATCAGATGGTAGATATGAATCAAGTATTATCAGGCTCGATGCGTGCGCCGGGTGAGGCGGTGGGTTTGATTGCGGTTGAATGTGCCATGGACGAGCTAGCCTCACAGCTGGACATTGATCCAATCGAGCTGCGCCGCCGTAATGAGCCTGAAGAGGACCCTACCGAAGAGATTCCTTTCTCCACCCGTCAGCTAGTCGCTTGTATGGAGAAGGGCGCTGAACAGTTTGGTTGGGATAAGCATAATCCCAAGCCTGCCAGTCAATTAGAAGGTGACTGGTGGATAGGTACAGGCATGGCGGCGGCTGCCCGTGGTAACCAATTACAGCCATCTGAAGCACGTGCAACCCTACAGGTAGATGAGTCAAAAGCACTTGGTATCAAAGCAGTTATCGAGACAGACATGACAGACATCGGTACAGGGTCTTATACGGTGTTTTCTCAGGTAGCGGCAGACCTGTTAGGACTGCCTATCGACCATGTTGAGATGAAACTAGGTGACAGTGCATTGCCACCAGCATCAGGCTCAGGTGGCAGTTGGGGTGCTGCGAGTGCGGGTAGTGGTGTCTATCTTGCTTGTGAGCAGCTGCGTGAAATGCTAGCAGAAAAAGTTGGTCTGTATCCTGACAACATTCAGTTAGACAATGGTCAAATCAAGAAAACAGGCGAGCATGCTTTAACGGCAATGGAGGCTGCCAAAAAGAGCGGCCAATCATTTGCTGACAGCACTATTGATAAGCTATCGCAAACCACAGGGCTTTCGCTATCAGGACAGTCAGCATCACAAGAGTATGATTTTGATAATACAGAGTCTTATGCGCTTGCGGATGTGGTCGCTGACTATGATGAGCAAAAAATCACTGCTAAAGGCCAGATAAAACCGGGTAAGAACGGTAAGAGCCATCGCCAAGCCTCTTTTGGCGCGAACTTCGCTGAAGTGGCGGTTCATAAAGTCACTGGTGAGATTCGGGTGAAACGTATGACAGGTGCATTTGCCGCTGGTCGTATTCTGAACCACAAAACTGCAACGTCGCAATGCTATGGCGGTATGGTGTTCGGTATTGGCTCAGCGTTGATGGAAGAAGTGATTCATGACAAACGTGACGGTCGTCTCTGTAACCATGACCTTGCCGAGTATCATGTGCCAGTTAATGCGGACGTACCGCAGTTAGATGTCATATTGGTAGAAGAAGATGATCCTTATACCAATCCAATGCACATCAAAGGTATCGGTGAGACGGCTATTGCAGGTGCTGCTGCCGCGATTGCCAATGCTATCTATAATGCGGTCGGTGTGCGTGTTTATGACTTCCCGATTACCCTCGACAAGCTGCTTTATGAGATGCCAGAGTAGTTTTATCAGCTTATGTATGACAAGAACCCGCTTACTGAGCGGGTTTTTGTAACTGAGTCGGTAGTATATTTTATTACTAGCAAAAAATTCACTAACAAAAAACAATTATTAAATAAGAGGCATTATGAATCAAGTCGCTGACATTCTGAAGCTGGCAAGCGAGGCTCAGCAGCAAGGTGTTGATGCTGTATTGGCTACTGTCGTTCATACAGAAGGCTCAGCGTACCGTCGTGCTGGCGCGATGATGCTTATATGCGCAGATGGACGCTCGGTCGGAATGATAAGTGGTGGCTGCCTTGAGCCGCATATTATCAAACGTGCCTTTTGGCTTACTCGTAATGGCGCAAGCGTACAAGTTTATCAAACGGGCGATGATATTGAATACACCAAAAATGGCGAAGCGAAAGCAGCTGCTAAAGAAGAGACGTCCGAAAATGATTTTTTAAATGTTGATTTCTATGATGAACCAGACCTTGATTTAGACGAGTTGAATTTTGGCTTAGGATGTAATGGACGGGTACATGTTTTGTTTGAGCGCTTAACGACAGCGACGGCGCTTTTGAATGTTATTGGTCAAGTTCGAGGTACGCAGCAACCCGTCACGATAGCCACATTAATTCGCTCTGCTAGTCGCCAAAACTCAAATCCTGAACTGCAAATCGGTATGCGCATTAATTTGGATAATTATACCGAGTCAGAACAAATTACGACTATAGGCGCTAATGGTATTGGCACTAGTAACAGCTTAAATCAAGCCGGGTTTGATGTTTCAAATACTCTTTTCAATACGGTCGAAAACCTAGCTCAACATGAGCTTGGTAATAAAAAGACCGAATACGTTGTTGTGAAAGATGATGACCATTATGACAACGTTAATTTAACAACAGAGTGGCTGGTACAAAGATTAGAGCCACAAATCCGTCTGCTGATTTGCGGTGCAGGCAATGATGTCATGCCGCTGGTCACCATGGCAAAATTGCAAGATTGGCATGTCACCGTCGTAGACAGTCGCGCGCAATACGCCACACGTATACGTTTCCCGCAAGCAGATGAAGTGCTGCCGTTATCGTTGGAAGATACGGATACTTTGCTAAAGCTCAGTCATAACGCTGCTGTGGCACTGATGTCACATAGCCTCAGTCAAGACCGTGCTCGCCTTGCGGTACTATTGACACGTGCCAATCACTATAAGTACCTCGGACAATTAGGCCCGCGCTATCGTACCGAGCGTCTGATAGATGAGATTAAGGCTACTAAATCTGATCCTAATATTTTAAACAACGGTATCAATAAGCTACAGTATCCTATCGGCTATAAGTTAGGTGGCGATGGGCCCGAAGCTTTGGCGCTGGGTATCATGGCGCAAATAAACGCGGTTATGCATGGACAAACGCCACCAGCTAAATGTGTAGATTTAGATAATAGTGACTTAACTATGATGAGCCACGCATGATGACTCAAAATCATGCGGTTATCATTTTGGCAAGTGGTCTTAGTCAGCGTTTGGGCCAAGCAAAACAGCTGCTAAAAAAAGAGGGCGAACCCTCAATTTGCTATATGACTAAGCTGGTCTTAGTGACCCAGCCGCAAGCTATTATGATTGTTATTCCTGAAGATAATCCATCAATAGCCAGTGCAATTACCGAGTTAGCTACTCAGCATGCCAATGTTCACACGGTAATGAATCCAATACCCAAAATGGGTATGGCGCATAGTTTATATTTAGGTATTGAGGCGTTAGTTAATCTTGACGACAGTCTTATTAAGCGTGTTTTGATAATGGGGATTGACCAAGTACTGCTAGATGAAGAGCATTTGCTAACCTTGCTAGCAGGCACACAGATGGTGGTTGCAAGTGGCTATAGTAGTTTGAGACATTGGAGTAATGGGCAGGATTTAGATAAAACAGCCGATACTGAAACCTTTAAAAAAGATATCATCGGATTGCCTTTAGCGATTGATTACGAGTTGCTAAAACAATGGCAAGCATCGTTAACAGGAGATAAAGGGCTGCGTTACTTAATTAGAGGACTGTCTTCTAGCCAAATAAGTACCGTGAATGAGCATCAGCTCAGCTATGATATTGACACGCCTGAGCAACTGACTTATGCCAAGCAACAAGGCTGGCTTGATACATAATCACAGATAGAGGCTTCAATGACAAAGGTGATAGAAACTAAACGTCTTTATTTGAGACAGTGGCAGCCAGCTGACTTTGGGGTATTTGCTGAAATGAATGCCGATCCAGAAGTCATGCGTTATTTCCCCAAGCTATTGTCGCCAAAATTGAGCGATGTAATAGCCAATAAATGCCAGCAGCTGATTGCAGATAATGGCTGGGGGTTTTGGGCAGTGAGTGAAAAAGACGGCCCAAAAGCGGACAATAGCTTTATTGGCATGGTGGGTTTAAATGCAGCTCATGCGGATATGTCATTTGCGCCTTGTGTGGAGATTGCTTGGCGGCTGCATAAAGACTATTGGGGACAGGGTTACGCCACTGAAGCCGCGCGTGCAGCGCTGAAATTTGCTTTTGAAGTTCTAGCGCTTAACGAGGTCGTCGCTTTCACCGCAGTCATTAATAGACACTCGCAGCTTATCATGCAGCGCCTTGGCATGGCGGATACACAGGAAGATTTTTATCACCCTATGCTTGATGCTAGACACCCACTTGCCAAGCATGTGTTATACAAAATAACGCGGCAGCAATGGCAAAACACTATCGAAAATTGACTGTATTTATAATTACCATTTATAGGATTTACTTACTATTATCCCGCGAAAACGTCAAAATGTGCCCTTTAAATGGCAAGTCAAGATAAGTGGTATTCTCGGGCTTGACGTGTTGACTGCTAAAACCATATTCAAGCATTTTATTGGTCAGCTTGTTTTTGCGCCCACGCCCAGGGTCTACGACGATGACCTCACATTTTGGTAACGCATGACGTTCGATAAATTCAGCCAAAATATCAATATGTTGGTCTTCATAGAGTAAATCACTACCGATAATGATATCGAACTTGCCAAGGTGGCTATTGTCTTCTGCCCAATCTAAACGCTCAAAGTTAATCTCTTTATTGTTATTCAAGGTGGTATTGCGATCAAGGAAGTACTCAACTGTCGGATGATAGTCGGTCGCCGTAATGTCTGCATGCCGATGATTGAGCAGCAGGCTCGATAATGCCATGCCGCAGCCAACCTCCAAGATACGCTTGCCCGCAATATCATAATCGAGCATGTGATTGGCCAATACCAAGCTTGACGGCCAAATCACGCCAAACATCGGCCAAGAAGCCGAGCAAATACCTAGGTTAAGCGCCTCATCGTCAGGGTCGCTAAATTGTTGGTTGTCACGTAAGGTGCAAATATGGATATCGGTGTTGCCAATTTCAATCGTTTGATAACGCACGCGCACAGTGGTCAGCGAAGTCATAAACTGTCCTAAAAAATAAGCAAGAATGCAAGCTTTGGCAGAGGGTGCCACTTTCAATGAGGGGAAAAGCTGTTGGGTAGGGTTTGCAGCGTTTAAATCTTGGAGAGGTGATAAGCGTCAAGTAAAAGAATAGGTAGAAAAAATATTCTCATTTGGACGATGATAGTATGACCTAACATTTGACAAGTTGTTGTTAATTCTGAGGAGGTTATTCTTACTAATTACCGATTAGCTAACTAATTATCAAATATTTAGTAGCAATTAGCTATAGTCAAAATATTCTAAAACGCGACGGTATTGCTGATATCAATTTTTTGTAGCCTCTGTCTGCGCAGGTACAGCAAGCAAGAAAAGTTGATATCAGCAGTGCATGATGGTTCGATATTACTTTTCACTCACTATATGACACGTTGAACATGGCGCAAACGTAGAAAAATAGCTTATATAAAAAGTGAATAGTGCTTATTACTTATTACTTATCCTAAGGCGCAGCAATAGAGGCGAGGTATCCAGCCTAATACGTTAGATTGTGACCCGCTTAAAGTCAGGCAGTCACTTTAATTCAAAAATCTTAGTCCAGACGTTTTTAATGCCCAGACCAACTCCACAAAGGCACGACTATTGGTCAGAGGCTCACCATCGATGATGAGTACATAACCTGAACCATCAATCCATAAGAATACAAAGCTGGTCTCAGGAATCAACAAGTCTACTTGCTGAAAGAACGAAATCGCTTGGCTTTCTACTGCCCAGCCGCGTTGCTTTTGGCGTAGCATAAAGCCTGAGAAGTCAGCGGCCGCCACACTCAGCATATCCGCTTCTTCTTGACTATAGCCAATCCGAGCAAGACAAAACCCTTCATCAGAGCCAATGGCTGCTCGGCGCTTACCAGATAAGCTCGCTACCACGTAGGGTAGAAATTGATCCAAGGGCAGATTGGGCGCGGGTAAAAACAGAGACAGCTTTTCAATCCAACCTTGTTCAATAAAGCTTTGTAACCACCCGTCAGAGTAGCGTGCTAGCCAGTCAGCAGCCAGTAGTGTCTGCTCATAGGATAATAAATCCTGTAAAGACAGCTGCGCATCGGTCGGCTCGTTTTGTGAAAATGCCTCAAAAATACCGGCTGGGGTTAAGGTCAGATAGGTTTTATCAGCGTTTAAGTAAGAAGACATAGCGGCTACCGTTGTTGGGAAGTTTTAAATAGGCGATAAGTTAAGTTTTGATATTCTGGCCGTTAGTTTGGTCAAGGCGTTGCTGGCAATGGTTCCAACGTTCATCAAACTGCCAATCGCTTTTGCCTAAGCGAAACCAAACTAATGAGAAGGCAAGGCGATCATGGCGCGCGATACAGTGGGCAAAGAACTCATTTTCGATTTGCTCAATCGTGCCCCAGTCTTGATTATTGCGTGCTTGCATCAGCTCAGTGGTGATGTCTTTTGCAATCTCTTTGGCATCATCGCTACTGATACGCAAACGCTTTGTCTGCTCGTTCAGCGATGGCGACACCAGCACGCTCCAACGGGTCGCCAGCATACTATTGCGCTGAATATAGCTTTTTTTATTAATACAGTCGCGAAAACCCTGCTCAACCTGCGGATACAGGCGGTCTTGAATACGAGTAAATAAATTGGTCACATCATAAGGAATGTCATACCAGCAGCCATAAAAAAAGTCCGCCACAGCACCTTGTAGCGGTTCTTTCTCGTTTAATAACAGTGCTGCATTGATACGTTGTTCGTGAAAATACCGATTATTGGGCGCCAAGAATACCTTGCGCGAGTAAAAACGAAACACCTTGCGCGCGGCCATCTCACTTTCTTTAATAAGGTCTACATCAGACATAATGGTGTCCTTTAGGTCATCGCTCGCACTCGAGTGCCATAGGCGATAACCTAACTAAGCAAAATAAAACCAAGGTGAAGCAGAATGCTAAGCAAAACGCTAGATAACATACTAGGGCGTGTCTTCAACTCATTCGATAGTCATCTAAATGGGTTAAAAATGGCTAAATCTTGCCAAACATCGTCAAATAGCTGGTTAATATCCCGATATTATCTGCGCTATTTTTTCTTGTTTGACGGCAATTTATCTCATTTTTATCACCATTTTTGAAATGAAGACATGCCCTAGTCAAGCAAGGTCTGCATCAAATCTATCATAAACTCAGCGTCTTCTTCACTCATAGGCTCAAATCCTTCAGGCATACCCAGTTCAGCCAGTGCTTCTTGACCATCGTCATCCTTATTAAAATTCAGGACAGCATCGGTGATCGCTGCGGCATCGGCAACATCGTCTTTGATTAATAAAACGTGACTGATATCTGCCAAATCACTTTCGATAAGTACCGATAGCTGGGTTTTGGTCAGACGTGAAAAGCCATGGAAAATCTCTGCCAAAAAGAACGCCGCTTGGACCTCCCCTTTAATGACTTTGCGCGCGGCGGCTTGGTAGGTTTCGGTGACATCCCAATTGAGATCCGAATCTTCTATATCAACCGCTTCGAGTAAACGTAAGCCAATCAGCTTAACATCACGGTTGTCCGCCATCGCTACTGTCGCGCCAGCACGGATATCTTCTAAACGATTGATATCGCTATTTGCCGCTGCCGCAATGACCATTTCATCCGATTTGCCGATAGGGCGGGCAATAGCACGGTAGCCTTGCTCGCGTATCAGCGCCGCTGCATCAAAGGGATTGGCGTAAATGACATGGACGTTGCCTGCTTTGATAAGGGCTTCTTGTTCAGCATACGACGTCGGTGTGTTGAGATGCATATGAATACCCGCACGCTTTTGCATAAGGGTGTTAAACATATGCCAACCGGCAAAGCGCTCAGGAGAAAAATCAGGGGCGATTAATAAGTTATACGTGGGTTCACTCATGATTTAGCCTTCCTCATTTTGTTTCATTTCAGCATACTGAGCCATTGCTGCATCAATCTTGCTGCGTGATGGCTTACGGCGGACCGAGGTATAACCCACCGTTTCGCCGTGACGAATATTAGGCACGACCGTGGCATATACCCAATAATGGCTGCCGTCTTTGCATAAGTTTTTGACGTAACCGTGCCATTTCTGCCCAGACTCAGCGGTATCCCACAAGTCTTTATAAGCCGCTTTAGGCATGTCAGGATGACGCAAAATATAGTGCTGTTTGCCGATTAACTCGTCGACATTGTAGCCACTAATCTCGACAAAGGCGTCGTTAACGTGCGTTAAAATGCCGTCCAAATCTGTACGCGAGACGATAAGCTTGCCGTCTGGGTAGGGGCGTTCAATACCAGTATCATAGACAGTACGCGATGTACCATCGTGATAAGTCAGCATGATTTGTTCTGCAGGTAACTCAGGTTTTTGTGCATCAGGGAGTGGAGAACCCATCGTAATCTCCTTCATTTAACGTTGTATTCATAAGGGTTAAAAAGCGGATTTGGTGTGTTAGCGGTCGATAATAGAATGAATGATAAGCCAGATATTTTTTATTGTTCTAATAAGTTCATCGCTCATCTCTTCTCTCATCATTGAAGCCTTTCATATAAACAGTGTGCACTACCTTAAATAGTTTTTATAAGACATAGCACCAATTTTAATTTAGAGTAGGACGGATAACTTGCTATCTCTTGTTATCTATAGCGATAACCATAACGCGGCATCGACAGTGCTTTATGCTCACCAATTAGATGAGTTTGGCTAGGGCTTCTGAGGCGCGCTTGATATCCAAGAATATCAAACCAAGCTTGGCATTGGGTTTTGCCATAATGGTCAGCACTGCCTCATCTCCTGATGACGTCATAATCACGTAGCCTTTTTCACCTTGAATCATAATGCGATCGATACTGCCGCGTGCGAGCTCACGACCTGCGCGGTCACCCAAGGATAAAAGCGCGGCTGACATGGCGCCAACGCGATCTTCATCAACGCCCGTTGGTAAGGCTGAAGCAATCATCAGACCATCGTTAGAAATAAGGGCAGATGCTTCTACATCGGCTGATGAGCTGTTTAGGTCTTCCAAAATCTGCTGGAATGAATCTGTACGCATATCGCTTTCTCTGTACTGGTGGTTGGTATGTATTTGTGAACGAGTGGCGGTAGCCAAAATATCCTTGCTTTAAGAAGGGCATTATAATTCCTTACTAATAATATTGATATACGATTATGCCAATAAAAGAGGTATTTTCTAGATATTTTACTGCTTAGTGGTCGATTTCTACTTTTTATCACTATTTCTGATATAGATTTTAATAAAATATTGAATAGTTATTTATTTTTATACCTCATTACCACTAATTTAACGTTTTTTAACAAGTGAATTGTGCGATAGATTCTTTTCGTTAAAAAGGTTTAGTGATAAGCGAATAATTGCTGCTCATCGTTTGACTATGGAGTACAAACAAAAACCTGCCGCATCAACTATACTGAAAAAAGTCACATCATTTTTCATGATGGTGATATTTACTAGACTTATAGACCCTAAAAATGATATATAGATATGAGATAAAAATAGTTGTTACTTATTAGCTATGCATTTAACCGATTATTTATAGAAGACAAACAGTTGGCGTTCAATCCCATTAGTTTTTATACCGACCTGTGTATAGGAGCGTTTTAATCCCACATCGGCGTTTATAATCCTATCGTTTGCTAGCAAATGATAAGACGTGGATGTATATCAACAGATCACAATTTTTACCTTAAGGAAGCTATATGAGTATCAGTCAGGCCATCGAAAAAATCGAAGAACGTTATGCCCATCAACCTGAATTCGTGCAAGCGGTAAAAGAAGTTGCGCTTACCATCGCACCTCTGTATGACGCTCATCCAGAATATGAACATTTAAAGATATTTGAGCGTTTGGTTGAGCCTGATCGTATTATTTGCTTCCGTATTAACTGGGAAAATGATCAAGGCGAAGTGCAGGTCAATCGCGGCTGGCGTGTTCAGTTTAGTAATGCCTTAGGCCCGTACAAAGGTGGCGTTCGCTTCCATCCTACCGTCAACCAATCCGTATTGAAGTTTTTGGGCTTTGAGCAAATCTTTAAAAACGCTTTAACAGGTCTACCAATGGGCGGCGGTAAAGGTGGTGCTGACTTTGATCCTAAAGGTAAATCGGACAGCGAAATCCGCCGTTTTTGTTATGCCTTTATGCGCGAGTTGCATCAGTACGTCAGCAAGGACATTGACGTACCAGCAGGCGATATCGGTGTGGGTGGACGTGAAGTCAGCTATATGTTTGCCATGTATAAAAACTTGACTCGCGAGCACGGCGGTGTCTTGACTGGTAAAGGCGTTGGTTTTGGTGGTAGCTTAATGCGCACAGAAGCGACAGGCTACGGCGCGGTTTATTTCTTAGAAAATATGATGGCTGCGCAAAACGAAAACATCAAAGGCAAAAAAGTGCTGATCTCAGGGGCGGGTAACGTCTCACTGCACGCCGCCGAAAAAGCGAATATGCTAGGCGCAACCGTACTGACAGTATCTGACTCACAAGGTACGTTGTATGATGAAAAAGGCATGGATCAAGAAAAAATTGATTGGCTAAAAAATCAAAAAGCACAAAGCAAGCCACTGTGTGATTATGTTGATGTTTATGGTGGTGAGTGGTTTGCTAAGCAAAAACCATGGCACATCAAAGGTGATATCGCTATCCCATCAGCGACACAGAACGAAGTCAACGAAGATGATGCTAAATTAATGGTTGAAAACGGCATCAAATATATCGCTGAAGGCGCTAACATGCCATTGACTGCCGAAGCTGTTGATTATATTCGTCTGCACCGTGTCCACTATGCACCAGGCAAAGCGGCTAACGCTGGCGGTGTGGCAGTATCTGGTCTTGAGATGTCACAAAACTCAGTGCGCCAATATAAAACCTTTGAAGAAATCGATGAGCGCCTAAAGCGTATTATGAAAAATATTCATGATTGTGCCGCTGAAGCATCAGAAAACTATGGTCAGACTGATGATGGCTATATCGACTATATGGCTGGCGCCAATATCGTGGGCTTCAAGCGCGTGGCTGATGCGTTATGTGCCTATGGTATCTTGAACTAACTTTTGGTATCTCGAACCAACTTTTAGTATTTTGAGCTAAAAGGACAGTTTGTCTTAGTTCGCTTATTGAAATTTTAAATACCGCTTTTATTTCTAATAAGGGCGGTATTTTTTTGTTTGAAATTTTTTTGCCTTTTTCGACAGGACGCTCACTAAAGTTTTTTGGCTTATAAGTACCTAATTTATAAATGTTTTTACATGTTTTACTTGAAGTTACATTAATCTATTTTATTAGACAGATTATAAGTAATCATTATTAGTCCTTTTGACTATTATCAATTCTCTAGGTTCATTTTAGTTTACCCAAAGTTTTTACCTATAGCTTTGATACATTCATCAAGGGATCAACCATGACCGTCCACAAGGGAGTCTATACTGACAAAAACTCAATTTTTTTGAGTTCGATTCCTATGATAGGAAATCGATTTAGCGATTATTTATTTAGCGATTATCTATTTAGTGATTATAAAAGCAATTTTCATGCTTTGAGAAGTCACTTACTAAAACGCACCGCCCCAAAAATTGGATTATATAAAGACCGTACATTAAAAGGCAGTCGTGCTTTAAACGATTATAGTGATATTGTTGGCTATGCTGGTATTGAAGACCAGCTTGGAGAGGCTGTAAGTATCCATAAGTTTTATGGTCATACTTCAAAAAGCTCTATCCGCTTAAGCTTTCAGTTAATGACCCGTGCTGAACCGGCAGCGATGGTGATTGAGACGATTAAGTCGTTGTTGGCGATTAAAGCAGATGACGATGAGATTTTAATTGTCGATAATAATAATACTCAAACAACGCTCTACAAGCCATTGGCTCAGTTCTGTGCCAGTCTGGATGCGCGTCACAATGTACATTTTTATCATATCGATTCAGTAGCAGGCTTTAAAGCTGGCGCACTTAATTTAGCGTTGGGGCTTATGGACCCCAATTGCAGCCATATAGTGGTAGTTGATAGTGACTATCAGGCGTTACCGCAAGCGCGAGTATCGATTGCCAATGCTATCGAGTGTTATCCGACCCATGCGCTATTGCAGTTTCCTCAGTTTTATCGTGACGCCGGACGAGTCGATATTCATAGCGAGCTAAATCACTATTTCAATCACCATTTATACCGTCCGTTTAATCGCACACGTGCGCTATCGACTGGGACTTATGCAGTCATTCGCCGCCGTGCGCTATTAGATTTAGGCGGCTGGTCAGGCGCATCAATTACCGAAGATGCGCAGATGGGTGTGCTGATGCATAGTCGCGGCTTGCGCAGTCAGTTTGTCCCTGAGGTTATCGCGACAGGACTGCTACCCACTACCTTGCACGACTTGATGAGCCAGCGGCGACGCTGGATCTATGGCAATATGCAAGTGCTTAATACTTACTTTTCAGCGTCATCAAACTTGCCTTCAACAAGTTTATCCATCATAGATTCACTCGTCACAGACTCATCCGCTACAAAAAAGAAACTCAGTGAGCGTCTAGCGTACATGGGTGCACACTTATCTCAGCTTAGTGCTTGGGTCAATTTTACCGGTATCTTTATCGTATTGCAGCTATTGACGCTACTTATTATTACGAGTGCGCTACTATTCAGCACCAGTTTAAATATTTATGCTTTGCTTGCTCCTTTATATATCGTGTATGCGAGTTACGCCATATTTTTGGGTAGGCGTTTATGGGCATATATGCAGGATAGGGCATCGCTCAATCAGCAAACTAGCAATGGAGCTGCGCCAAGCTTAAGTAATCGTTTGCGGGCTTGGGCTGTGCATCTGAATTTTTGGGAGTTGGGCGCTTTATCATGGTGGCCAGTACTATGGGGACAAAAGAAGCCGTTTATCTGTACGCCGAAGCAAGAGTTGATACGTACGCGAAAATCAGTTTATGTTGCCAATTTAATGGCGATGCCTAAAGTATTGCTAATGTTAAATATAACCACAGCCATAATTGTATCGCCATTTTCCCTTTTATATTCACCGCTACTATTTGGCTGCGCCGTGATGGTTTGTATTCTAAAAGTATGGGCTGCCAAGGTGATGCTGGATAATTACAGCTATGAAGAATATCAGGTTGCAAATAAAAAGGTAGCTGCTGAGACCTTAATTACTAAAAACCTCAGTGCTAAAAGCTTCGTTACTAAAAACTTGTCTCAGCCGCACATGATTAGTATTGCTAAATCAAAAGACAAACCTTTGACGTCTTCATTTAAAGACGACAATGCTGTTAATTTTTAACAACATTAATTTTAATCTCTACAATTTTTATCTGTACCTAATGACTGTCATTCAACTCATATTTAGTTAATTTATACTTAATAAATTCATATTGGACTTGTTATGCTATCTAGCCCTACTGTCGATATATCAAGTATTACTGCTTACCGTGATGCTAGCGTAATAGATACTCCTGTATTGCGCATTGCCATTATTGCGCATTCTCTATATCCAATCGCGCAGCCATATGCTGGCGGTCTTGAGATGATTACCGAGCTTATATGTGATGAATTGGTCGCTCAAGGACATGAAGTGTTGCTCTATGCGCATGCTGATAGTCAGACTAATGCGACACTCGTGCCCTTTATGACGCGCACGCAGTTTGATGCGTTGGTCTATGACAATGAGCATGATTCGGTAGGTATGAGTCGCGAAGAGTTGTATCAGTATTTGGTCTATCAGCAAGCCATGCGCGATATCATCAGTCGTGATGAGCAGGGCATGATCGATGTGGTGCACAATCACAGCTTGCACCATATACCGATGATGATGGGACAGGCATTTGGCGCGCGTTTTTTTACCACCTTTCATACGCCGATTTTCCCGCAGCTGCGCTTAGCATTATTGACACTACGTCAAGGCACGCAAACCCAGTTCACCGCGATTAGTGGTCATCAGCAGCAGTTATTTGCTGAGTTCGTGCCTTCTCATGTGGTCTATAACGGTATTGATGTACAGTCATTTGATGCCAATACAAACCCAATTGAAGACGAGATTTACTTTTGGTATGGGCGCATTTGTGTGGAAAAAGGCACCCATTTAGCGATGGAGTATTGCAAAGCGGCCGGCAAGCGCCTCATTATTGCAGGGCCAAAAAGTAATGAGGAATATTTTGATGAGTACGTTGCACCGTTACTAGAAGAAGATAAAAACGCTGGGTCTTTATTCGATTACGTCGGTCATCTGAGTAAAGATCAAATCAATGAACGCTTAAGCCAAGTGACTGCTATGCTATTTACCAGTACATGGGACGAGCCTTATGGCTTAACGCTGGCTGAGAGTTTGGCTTGCGGTACGCCAGTGATTGGATTTGATGTCGGTGCGAGCGCTGAGATTGTCACGTCATCGACTGGTATCATTGTACCTAAGATGGACAAAGACGCTTTCATTCAAGCTTTTGCTGATATCAAACATATTTCCCGCGCGGCATGTCGTCTGCGTGCTGAGCAGTTTTGTTCCGTCGCTACGATGGTGGATGGTTATCTGCGGCTATACGAGCAGGCTTTGGAAAGTGGTGATAGTAATAGTGCTCAGATTCAGGCCTTGTCTTTCTAGATGATACTTATGATTCAAGTTCTAGCCTACTAAAAATTTTCTAAATAAACAGACTAACTTTACTAGCTATTTAAGCGTCAGTTTTTAAACAGTAAATTTTGGGAAATCTCCTTATGCGTATTGGCTATTATGCCCATCATCATGGTTCAGGTCACTGTCGCCAAGCAGATAAATTGGCTGCTCTATTGCCGCCTAAATTACGCTCGCAGATGACAGTGTTTACCAGTTTGCCTAATGATGGTTATCACTTTAGCGCGATAACTGATGAGCAAATCGTACGTTTAAGCGCTGAGGATCAGCTACCAGAAGATGTACTACTAGGGCGAGCTGGAAAATATTGGCAGCCAAGTAGTTTGCATTATTCACCAGTAGGTAATCGCAATGTGCAGATGCGCAGCTGGCAGTTACTCGATGAGATTCGTCAGCGTCAGATTGACCTAATGATTATTGATGTCAGCGCCGAAGTTGCTATGCTGTGTCGCGTGGCTAGTATTCCTTACTTATACGTAAGGCTGGCAGGTGAGCGCGATGATATACCGCACTTGAACGCCTTTGCTGGCGCGCTGGGATTATTAACCCCTTACCCAAAGGCACTTGAAGCGTCAGCAACGCTGGACTGGGTACGCCAAAAAACGCTATATCTTGATTTCATGCCCAATAAGACGGATGAGCTGTTAACGTTTACCGCCTTTATAAATAAGCTCATGACGCTCACTACTAGTAGTATTAGTATCCATGAGCGGCTTTCATCTTCGGATAATAAACAAAAAATAGCTGATACTACAATCATAACGGTTATCAAAGGTTACGGTGGGCACGACGCTATTGATGCCAAGCTGCCCGAGCTACGCCGTGCATTACCGAATGCATTGATTATATCGCTTGGACCTATTAACGACGAGGCACGACATTGTGTTGATATTGCTGCTCACGTAAATGATGTGACGCCATTTATTGCCTATAGTGACCTGCTGTTGATGGCGTGTGGTTTGAACGGTATTGCGCAAGCTTATGACTATGCGACGCCGCTCGTGGTGTTGCCAGATGAGCGTCCGCATCGTGAGCAGGAAGTCATGGCAGAGGCGCTGATTGAGCAAGGTCGTGCTCTAAGTTGGGCACAGTTCATGGCTCAAAATTCAAGTTTGGGTAGTCAGGATATACCGTCTTTTTTATCAGTTAACGATAAGTCAATTAGCAATGAATCGATTAGCAATGAGTCAATCAACACTGATAAGACTGCTCTAACGGATAATCAAGATAATACGCCAGCGCAAAAATTTATGGATAGCATTGTTGACTATACTTCCGTCAAAGCTTGGTTTGAAGAATGGTTATTGCCACAATTGGGCCTAAAACCTGATAAACAATAAGAAACCTTAAAAACAAAAGGTTCTACAATAAGAGCAAAGAAGATCTCTATGACAACGACAACCAAAGCGCAAGAGGCCACTCATGCCACTACTCCCGTTAGCGTGCCTTTAAGCGTCATTACTACCTGCTACGGACGCAATCGCCATCTCTACAATCTACTCGGTAGCTTGGAGCAGGGTAGTGTCAAACCAGCAGAAGTTATTATCGTTAATGATGACGCTGAGCCTGAACGTCTGGCAGCATACGATTTAAATATCATTAAGATAGCAACGACTACAGCGACTGAGAATGGACTAGCAATTAGCGCATCATTTGATATCGGTCGTAACCGTAACCTTGGAGCGGCGCGCGCCACGTATGATGCCATGATTTTCTTGGATGTAGACTGTATCGTCGCGCCAACCTTTATTGAGCAGCTATATAGTAAACTTCAAGCACGTCCCAACGCCTTACTGATGGGTCAACCGCGTTATCTGACGCGTCCTTTGACGGATAATGAGGGTAGACAGCTACAACAAGGTAAATTGGCAGCCGACTTTTTAGACAAGCTGTCTGTATTTAACCCTTATCGGGATAACTTTGATTTACAACATCAGGGTACGTCTATTAAACAGACGCAAGACTATGGTGCGTTTTGGAGTCTTTGCTTTGCTATTATGCACAGTCAGTTTGAGCAAATTGGTGGCTTTGATACGGATTATGTCGGCTATGGCGCTGAAGATACGGATTTTGCTTTTATGGCGCGCGCGTTAAATATCGATTTTTATTTAACTGATGATGTGATTTACCATCAACAGCATAGTGTCTATAGACCGCCGCTTAATCATTTGGATAGTATCGTTATCAATGCCAATCGCTTTTATGAAAAATGGCAACATTGGCCGATGTCAGGATGGTTAGCGGAATTTTCGCAATTACAACTGATTAACTGGCGAGACGAGCAGACAGTACCGATTGCTATTAATCGACAGCCAAGTGAAGTCGAGATTAGAGCGGCTCATTATCCGGATGCGCCTTATGTGTAGATATATAGTCGATACTAAATAAAATAGATACATTGCATTAATACGCTAGACTGGTACAAATTTCTTTTGCGTGCTGTGCCTGCGCAGACAGAGGCTGCAAGAAATTTATCCCAGTCTCGCTATATCAGTTTTAAAGTGAATCAACTATAAGTGTTTAATCTTATTAGTAGTGTTCTATTAGTACTGACGAATAATCTCGACACTATTAGGCGGCGTCGCAAGCTCTTGTCTCTCAAACGCCCAATTATGCCCATCCCAAAAGTGCGCTGTTTTGTCATCATTATTAAAGCCCAACATGACTATCGATAGCGGAGTCGCAGCGTTCTGTCGCTGCTGCACATGTAAGCGCGCCGCCAATAATAGCCGATATAACAGAAACCCTGAGGTCGGCGCTGATGAATGGATATCAGCAAAAATAGGATAATCTGCCACCACGCTATCCTGCTCTGATAACACGCGACAATGCTCATCGCTATGCAATAATTCATTTAGCAGTTCTGGAATCTCTAATACTCGGCTGGCTGTTATCGGATCATCATTAGGGCTGGGGTCATCAGCTAGTAATGGAAACTGGTAGTCAGTATTGCCAAACAAGATGCCAAGTGGTGCATGCTTTGCCATATCGAGCATCGCCGTCAAATTATTACTACGAGGCGGCATGCCAAAATGCAACAGACTGTCGCCAATTTTTCTAAAGAATAATAGTTTTGGTAGATCTTTAACACTAGGATGATGCGCAAAAAAATCAGCATGAATAAAATCATTAAACAAAACCAGCATATCTGTCGGCTGCAACAGCGCCTCTAAGCTCGCTGTATCTATTGAAGGATTATTGGCTATCAATACGATACGCTGCTGTTGTAATAGCGCTTTCTGTATGATAATTGGCAAAGTGTCAAAAGCGGCGGTTGAAGGGTCTGATTGATCATAATTACTGTTGTAAAGTAAGTTTTGTAGCGTGTTTCGCATCATTAATTATGGTCTCAATATTTGGAAATTCAGAGAAGGAAATGGCAGACATATTATAGCGCTTACTCGCTCAAATTAATATATAAACCAAAGAGTTATCTCGTGTTCTTTCCACATGTGCTTGCTTTAGAAGCATAAACAGGAAAGCTACATTACGCTACCTTTTTATCTGCTATTCATCCCTATATATCCGTATCATAAAAGCAATTCCATAATGGCTATAAGGATAAAGAGATATGAGTAATATTATCAAAAAACTTCAACTGACTACATTGGGTGCTTGTCTAACTTTAGCATTGAGCGCAGGTGTAGTTAGTACAGCTGTTAGTGCTGCCAATCATACTGACGAAGTGAGTGCTGCTCAAGCAGCGAAAATTAGCCTAAAGCAGGCGATTACTACGGCGAGCAAAGAAGCTTCCGGTACTTTAATCAGCGCAGAGTTTGATGACGATGATAGCGATGCTGAGGGTGATGGCGGTGTCTATGAGCTGGAATTTAGTACTAATACCACTGGTTATGAAATCAAAGTTGATGCTATAACTGGCAAAATCGTAAAGACTGAAACCGAACGTCTGGATAAGGACGATTTGGCTGACTATAAGGCTCAGCAGCAAGCAAAAATCAAGGTGATGGATGCGATGAGTATCGCTGAGAAGCAAACGGGTGGTCGCATTCTCGAAATTGAGTTTAAGAATGATCGCGATTATGCTAATCATGCGTCCTACTACGAAACCCAACTTCTCAAAGGCAATAGTCTGCTTTGGCTAAATATCGATGCCGATACGGGGAGTACATTTAAAAACAAGTTTAAAAAATAACTGAGCGACATAAATAAATATCAGCAGTGCATGATGTATCGACATTATTTTTTACTGACTATAGAGTAGCAGTGTCTTAACTTCTATCGATAGCCAATAAAAAAACCCCAATCATTTAATGGTTGGGGCTTCTTTAATTATGCTAAATGTTTATATAAATTCGCTATACCGTCTCGCGCCATTTGCCTTGAACCATAATACCCGCAATAGGATTTAGCCCCATTTGATAAGCAAGGTCAGCAGGGCGCGCGATATCCCATAATGCCAAATCAGCATCGTAACCCACTTCTATTTTACCTTTGTTGGCGAGACCTAACGCTTGTGCCGCGTGAACAGTTGCGCCTGCCAATACTTCTTCAGGAGTGAGATAAAATAAGGTACAGCCCATATTCATCGCTAATAACAGCGACGTTAGTGGTGAAGTGCCGGGGTTGCAATCTGTCGATATGGCAATGTTGACCTGATGTTTGCGCAGTGCTTCTATCGGTGGCAACTTAGTATCACGTAGCGTATAAAAAGCACCTGGCAATAGTACGGCTACCGTGTTGCTTACGGCCATTTTTTCAATATCTTCTTCTGCTAAGTGCTCTAAATGGTCGCTTGATAGTCCTTGGTATTCTGCTACCAAAGCACTAGCACCTATGTTTGAGAGCTGCTCAGAATGTAACTTAACTGGTAAGTCTAATGAGCGGGCAACGTCAAAGACGCGCTTAATTTGCTCGCTACTAAAAGCGATGTTTTCACAGAAACCATCGACCGCATCGACCAAGCCCTCGCTATGCAAGATTGGTAACCACTGGCAAACTTGCTCGATATAGTCATCGGCATTGTCTTTATACTCTGGCGGTAGCGCATGGGCGGCCAAATAAGTGGTGCTAACATGAATGTTGTGTTTGTCACCGAGTGCGCGGGCGACTTTTAGTATTTTTCGCTCAGTTTCTAAGTCCAGCCCATAGCCAGATTTGATTTCGACACTGGTCACGCCTTCTTTTATGAGCGCGAGCAGACGTTTTTCACTTTGCGCAAACAACTCTTCCTCATTCGCTGCGCGGGTGGCGCTAACGGTTGAGACAATGCCGCCACCTTGTGCCGCGATATCTTGATAACTAACGCCTTGCAATCGCGCTTCGAACTCGTTGCTACGGTTACCGCCATAAACGATATGGGTATGACAATCGATGAGTCCAGGCGTTACCCAGTTGCCGTCAACGTCTTTGATTTGATCGCTCTTATAATGGGTAAGGTGCGGTTTTATTTGTTCATGCGTGCCAACCCATGCAATTTTGCCGTCTTTGATACCGATAGCGGCGTTTATTAATTGACCATAAGGGGTACTTTTTTTCTGGTTGTTGCTTTGATTGTTGTTATAAATATCAAACCCGTATTGTGCTGAAAAAGTGGCGAGATTGGCATTGATAATGATGTAGTCAAACGATGTCAGAGTGGAATCGTTTATAGGCATTTGATCTGTAGAGTTTATTGTATGAGTCATAATGTGCTCCTGCTTATTAGTATAGATTTAGTGCAGCCATCCATAGTCCATTTACTTTAAAACAGACATTGTGTCGTTGGTAAAAACGTTTCTTGCTGTGGTGCTGCTGACAGAGGATGTGCAAAACTTACTTCAGTAGCCTTGTATGGTTGGTTTATTTTAAAAATATTATAGCGTGACTGGTACAAATTTTACTCGCTTGTTGTGCGCAAGCGAGACAAAGGTGTCGCAAAATTCATCCTAGTCACTTGTATAAATATTCATAACACTTTTATTCTGTATCAATTTATTTATACTAAAAGTAAATGCTGCTCGATAATAGTTGCTAATAGTCTTGCCGCAACTTTACAGCTGCGTCCATCAATATCAAAGGTCGGGTTAATCTCGGCAATATCAGCCATCTTTACTTTATTCGACGCCATGATACGTTTGACCGCGCGCTCAACGAAGCTCAGCTCAATACCATAAGCTGCTGGTGCACTGACACCAGGAACGACGCTCGATGGCAAGCAGTCCATATCAATGGTTAAGTAGACCACATCAACGTCATTGATAAATTCTTCTATTTGAGCTGCAATTTTTTTCCATTTCTTATTGGTGCAGTCTTCGTCACTGATAATGTGGACGCCTAACTGCTCAGCACGGTCGAAGAGCGCGGCAGTGTTGGAAAACCGACTGACACCGATACAGCAATAGTGAAATGGCTGACCTTGTGCTTCAAGGTGCTCGGCTATTTGGCGAAATGGTGTACCAGACGTGGCGACATCAGATTGGCGAATGTCCAAATGCGCATCAAAGTTAATCACCCCGATAGTATGCATTGTGCTTGCATGGCTTTTAACATGGCTTTCAAGATTGCTTTCGACATCATTTTCAACATTACTTTCGATATTGTTAACGTCATTAGTGGGCTGATCGGTTTCTGATGACAGCGCCTGCCATAATCCTAAAAAACTGCCGTAAGCGATGGCATGACCACCACCAAGTCCAATGGG
Source organism: Psychrobacter sp. 78a-MNA-CIBAN-0178 (assembly GCF_040309625.1). NCBI lineage: Bacteria > Pseudomonadati > Pseudomonadota > Gammaproteobacteria > Moraxellales > Moraxellaceae > Psychrobacter > Psychrobacter sp. 78a-MNA-CIBAN-0178. The sequence goes on along the minus strand of NZ_JBEOOZ010000014.1, from coordinate 10,249 downwards.
CAGCCCGCCTCGCTGAATAATATCACTTATCTTATCGGCATATTTTACTTGGGCTTTTTCAAGAGTGCGCTCGGCAAAATCATCATTATCATGACAATGGATATCACCAGCATCACCTAGTAGAGTTGGCAGTTGACCCTCATAGCGTTGTTGTAACTCAGCGATGACTGGCAGCGCCGCAAGTGCTTGGCGAATCAAGGGCGGCGCAGCTCGTGCACCCACGCGTCCTTGATTACGTCTGACACCTTGGTCACAAGCGAACCCGACCAGTCCAATGCGCTGACTGGTGCTATCAAAGGCATAAGGCTGCGCTATTTGATACCAGTAGCGGGCGCGCGCAGACTCAAACGGCTCTGCACGTCCTGTCCACCGACTCATATCAGCTGCGGTGTGGCTTACGGTTGTGCCAGTCCCAGACTTTGACATGCTCATTGCCCACCTCCTTTAATACAATAAAGCGTTTATTTAGAGTGATACCTTTTACTTAGACTCATACCAAGCGCTGCGCAGTGACTGCCAATATTCGGTGAGCGTACCATCTAATACTAGTTGCTTTGCAGCTTCAATATCAGGCGCTAGGTAGCGATCTTTGTCATAAAAAGTCACTTGCTCACGTAGCTTTTGATGCGCTGTCTGTAACGCTTCTGAGGTATCTAGTCCACGATGGAAGTCGATACCTTGACCAGCAGCCAATAGCTCAATGCCGATAATGGTGGCGGTATTTTGCGCCATCTCATATAGGCGGCGCGCACAATAGGTTGCCATCGATACGTGGTCTTCTTGGTTGGCAGAAGTTGGAATGCTATCAACGCTGCCAGGATGGGCGATAGACTTGTTCTCTGAAGCTAGCGCCGCTGCGGTCACGTGGGCAATCATAAAGCCAGAGTTCACCCCAGCATTGTCAACTAAGAATGGCGGTAAGCCGCCTGACAAGGTTGCATCAATTAATAAAGCCACACGGCGCTCAGACATAGAACCAATCTCAGCAATCGCCAAGGCTAAAATGTCTGCAGCAAAAGCAACTGGCTCAGCATGGAAGTTACCACCCGAGATAGCCACTGGGCCATCATCGTTAGTGAAAATCAGCGGATTATCGGTTACCGCATTAGATTCAATTAATAAGGTTTTTCCTGCTTGGTTGATGATATCAAGGCAAGCACCCATGACTTGTGGCTGGCAGCGTAAGCAATAAGGGTCTTGTACTCTATCGTCTTGCTCACCATCATGGGAGGCGCGAATAGCACTGCCTTTAATCAGCTGACGATGCGCTTTGGCAATTTCAATTTGACCATGATGGCCACGCACTTCATGTATACGCGCATCAAATGGGGCATCCGAGCCTTTGGCTGCATCAATAGACATGGAGCCGACGATGGTGGCTGTCTCAAGCAAGTCACGCGCTAAGAAATAGCCACGTAATGCCAGTGCCGTTGAGACCTGCGTACCGTTAATAAGAGCAAGACCTTCCTTTGCCGCAAGGGTAATTGGCTCAAGACCATGCTGCGCTAATGCCTCAGCAGCGGGTACTTTTTTGCCGCCAACATAGACGTCGCCTTCGCCCATCATGGCCAGCGTCATATGCGATAAAGGTGCTAAGTCACCAGAGGCGCCAACTGAACCTTTGGCCGGAATATTTGGCGTAATTTGATTATTAATTAAACCAAGTAAGCTATCGACCACAGCGCGTCGGACGCCAGAGACGCCTTGCGCTAAACTGGCAACTTTCATGACCATAATCAATCGAACCACACTGTCTGGCAATGCTTCACCAGTACCCACTGAGTGAGAAACGATAAGGTTACGCTGCAGTAGCTCAAGTTGATCATCACTAATACGAGTTTTTGCTAACAGGCCAAAACCCGTATTGATGCCATAAGCGCTCTTATCACGCGCAATAATGGTACGTACATCTTCATGCGAGGCATCTATCGCCTCATAAGCACTGTCAGGTAACGTCAATATGACAGGTTGCTCATAAATATCGCGCAACATCTCAAAGCTTAATTGGCGTGGGTGTAGTGTTAGTTTTTTGATATCAGTCATGCGAGTTATCCTAATTTTATGAGCTATATTAATTGTATTTTTTGTTGTCTATACATTTTAGTTTATGCGTTGTTGTTTATAAACCGTTAAAAGCTATGTTGTCTAAATTTCTTTAACTAATCCCGCTTGTTTCAGTCGGTCTAACTGATCCAGCCCAAATATATCGCTAAATGTCCAAAAGGTGCAGCGATTAGAATGCTAAGCACCACTCGCTCAAACCAGATAATGACCATCTTAGGTACTGACAGCGGAATCTCAGTCGCCAATACACAAGGAATCATCGCTGAAAAGAACAGCACACTACTAATCGAAACTACGCCTGCTACATAGCGGGTTAAGACCTCAGCTTCCGTTAGCAATAGGGCAGGCAAGAACATCTCAGCCAATCCTGCTGACATGCCTTTGGCAGCAACTAATGGCTCAGGCATACCAGTTACCCAAGTGAATGGATACAAGAGCAAACCTAACGCATCAAAGACTGGCGTATATTTGGCTAGTAATAAACCAGTTAACCCTACCGCGATAATAGAAGGCACAATCGCAGCTGCCATCGTCAGTCCATCGCGAAAGTTCGACCACATAATTTGTTTGAGGTCAGTTGCACGGCGTGAAGTAGCCAGTCCTAAATGATACGCTGCTGCTAAGCGATTGCCTTGTTGGTGGTCTAAGTTTGGACGCTCGACGCTATCATCAAAACCTCGAATAGGTGGAATACGTGCGGTAATGGCGGTGACAATAAAAGTAATAATCAGTGTCGACCAAAAAAACAGATTCCAAAACTCCATTAGACCAAGGGTCTTAGCAACGATCACCATAAAGGCTGCCGATACCGTAGAAAACCCAGTAGCAATGATGATGGCTTCACGGACCGAATATTGATTTTGCAAAAAGACCCGATTGGTAATGAGCAGCCCAATAGAATAACTACCAACAAAGGACGCAACGGCATCAATCGCCGATGAGCCGGGCGTTTTCCAAATTGGCTTCATAATAGGCTGCATGAGTACCCCAAACATCTCCAGCAAGCCAAAACCGAGCAAAAAAGCGAGGATTAATGCGCCAATAGGGACAATCATACCGACTGGTAATGCCAGTTTTTCAAACAAAAACGGCAACATGTCCTTTTCCATGATGATAGCAGGCGCCATATCAGTGATATACATGATGGCGAGTACTAGCCCGATAATCTTGAAGGCGGTTAATATCATATTGGTGATATTTTTACGCCATGAACCATCATAAATGGGTTTGCCAACACCATAAATCATCAGTAGAAACAGCAAAAACACAGCAAGGGTGTGCTGCTGAGTGACTAGATAAGTTGCCCCATGATCAAATAAAATGGTGCTCTTTTCACCAATAGTAAAAGGCACAAAGAACATCACCAAGCCAATAGCACTAAATACGATTAGCTGTATCAGTGCGACAGGTTTGGACAGCAGCTTTTCAGGCGGCGGGCTAGCAGGTGCTGGACTGTCTAGAGGCGTTCTAGGCACGGAGCTGCCTGGGGGCAAAATATCACGTTCAGACATATTATCGTCCTTGATAAAGTGTTGATGATGTCCTTATATCATTTGGGCATATAAGGACAAGGGCAAGCTATTTAATCATCGGTAGATTTAAGCCATATTCTTTGGCTGTTTTGATGGCCAGCTCATAGCCCGCATCCGCATGACGCATCACACCTGAGCCGCAATCATTGACCAGTACTCGCGCCAAGCGCTTGGCAGCGGCATCTGTGCCATCAGCGACGATGACCATGCCAGAGTGCTGCGAGTAACCCATACCCACGCCGCCGCCATGATGTAATGACACCCAAGTGGCGCCGCCTGCGACATTGAGCATGCCGTTTAATAACGCCCAGTCAGACACCGCATCTGAACCATCTTTCATACTTTCTGTTTCGCGGTTGGGGCTGGCAACAGAGCCAGTATCCAAATGGTCACGACCGATAACGATAGGACCTTTTAACTCACCACTTTTAACCATTTCGTTAAATGCCAAGCCTGCTTTATCACGTTCACCAAGACCTAACCAGCAGATACGTGCTGGCAAGCCTTGAAATTGAATGCGTTCTTTCGCCATGTCTAGCCAGCGATGAATATGCTGATTTTCAGGGAACAGCTCTTTAATTTTTTGATCGGTTTTGTAGATATCTTCTGGATCACCTGATAATGCGACCCAGCGGAATGGACCTTTACCTTGGCAAAACAGCGGACGAATATAAGCAGGGACAAAACCCGGGAAATTAAAGGCATTTTTTACCCCTTCATCAAAGGCAACTTGACGAATGTTATTACCATAATCAGTCGTTGGGATACCCATTTCTTGTAGATCTAGCATGGCCTGCACGTGTACGGCACAAGATGCAGCAGCATCTTTGGTTAAGGCGGCATGTTGGTCTGGATTTTCTTGTGCTGCTTTCCATTCTTCAACTGTCCAGCCACTTGGCAAGTAGCCATTGATTAAGTCGTGAGCGGAGGTTTGGTCAGTGACCAAATCAGGTTTTATCTCGCCTGCATTGGCACGCTTGACCATCTCAGGCAAGATATCAGCCGCATTGCCAAGTAGCGCGATAGAGACGGCTTCACCTGCGGCAGTATGCTGCTTAATCAGCTCATAAGCATGGTCAAGATTGTCGGCTTGCTTATCGACGTAACCAGTACGCAAACGGAAATCAATACTAGACTGTTGGCATTCGATGTTTAAAGAAGTCGCGCCGGCAAAGGTCGCGGCTAAAGGCTGTGCGCCGCCCATACCGCCAAGACCAGCGGTCAAAATCCAACGTCCTGCCCAGCTGCCATCATAATGCTGGCGACCGGCTTCGACAAAGGTTTCATATGTGCCTTGGACAATACCTTGAGTGCCGATATAAATCCAGCTACCGGCAGTCATTTGACCATACATAAATAGGTCTTTGCGATCGAGCTCGTTGAAATGCTCCCACGTCGCCCAGCGGGGCACAAGGTTGGAGTTGGCAATCAATACACGCGGCGCATTTTCGTGAGTCTGAAAGACGCCAACCGGTTTGCCTGATTGCACCAATAAGGTCTCATCGTCTTCTAATTCTTTGAGTGATTCTAGGATTTGATCATAGCTTTCCCAGTTACGGGCTGCACGTCCGATACCGCCATACACAACCAAGCTTTTTGGGTTTTCGGCCACATCAGGGTGTAGGTTGTTTTGCAGCATGCGATAAGGCGCTTCGGTCAGCCAGCTTTTGCAATTTAATGTGCTACCAGTCGGCGCGGCGATTTCGCGGCTCTCATCACGGCGGGTAGGTTTGTTGCTATCGGTATCAGTAGTCATGGTCAAATCCTTATGAAATCTTTTTAGACAATAAAGTAATCAAGGTAAGCGTTTTACAGTCAGTCTATAAATTCGGCGAAATATCGATTAGATGACGCAGATTTTTAGCACTACTGTAAAGTTGTATATACAAATTATCAAAGATTATTTTCACACGCAAGTACTTTTTTATAAATGACTCAATTATTTTTGTGAGTGTTTTGGCAGATAGACAGAGGTGAAGGGGTTTTGCTGAGGTTCATGAAGTTATCTCGTGATATTATGGCCTCATTATTATTGATGAAACTAACGGTTAAAGACGAATATGACAAAGACGATTCCAGCCTATCAGCGGATTAAAAATGCCATATTGGACAATATCCATTCCGGAAAATGGCAGGCGGGCAATGCAATCTCTACCGAAATGGCCTTGGCAGAAGAGTTTGGGGTATCGCGTATGACGGTCAATCGTGCCTTGAAAGAGTTGAGTGAAGAGCGGGTATTGGAGCGCCGCCAAGGGTCGGGGACATTCGTCGCCCAGCAGCAGTTCAATCATACCTTTGTAGAAGTGCGTAATATTGCTCAAGACTTAAAATCAGCCAATCGTGACTATCAGGCACAAGTGCTGAGCAAACGCGCTATTACCGCGAGCATGTTAGATGATGAAATGCGCCGTAAATTTAGTATTGATGAAGCAGTCTTGCATTCTGAGGCAAATGAAGCTGATAGCACTACTAATAGCACCGAGGCGGCTATTTTATACGAAGTAAAAATCATTCATTTCGCGGATGGCCAGCCGATACAATTTGAAGAGCGTTGGGTCGATGCGACAAAAGTACCAGCATTCATTGAGCAAGATTTTAGCGTGGTGAATACTAGCGACTACTTGATTGCTGAAAGTCCACTCGAGCGCGGTAACTATACCATTCGCGCCTTAGCAGCACCTGATGAGATTGCTGAGGCGCTACAGATTGCACCGCAGTCACCGACGTTAGTGCTACGTCGTCAGACTTATTCGGCAGGGAAAGTATTGACCTTTGTAAAGATGTGGCATGCTGGCGATCGTTATCAATTCTCAGGTGCACTCTAACAATCTTACGCATGCTCACTGTTTTTGTACGGTTATTCTTACCCAATTACGATAGTATATAACTTAGCTACGATTTGATTTTTAAGTTTGCTAGGTAGCTGGCAACAGCCATTAGCGCTGACTAGCCATTGTGATTAAAGGTAAACGTTACTGTAAAATGCTTAAAAATTATATCTAATACCTAAAAGTAGTATTGAAAAACAGACTTACTATCCTCAAATTGAGCAACCAAAGACACAGATAATAGCGTACAGGTTTTATTGCTATCTCTGTATGTCATCATTTAGCCGTTTTTATTTGGCTTATATATTTTGCTCTACTTATATTTTTGCATTATTCATTTATCCTATAAGGACGCCTTATGAAACGTCGTAACCTTTTAGCCCTTGCCGCCAGTACTGTATTGCTTGCCGCTTGTGGTCAGTCTAGCACCAATGAAGCCGACACCAATGCGACAGATAGTGCTGCGACTGGTGGTTCAGATTTGCTACAACGTATCAATAATGGCGGCACGATTAACGTCGGTACCGAAGGCACCTATCCGCCATTCACGTATCATAATGAGAGCGGTCAGTTGACGGGTTATGACGTCGAAGTGACGCGTGCAGTCGCTGATAAACTAGGCGTTGATGTTGAGTTTAAAGAAACTCAGTGGGATGCGATGCTGGCAGGTCTAGACTCAAAACGTTTTGATATGGTCGCCAACCAAGTTAGCTTGACCACGCCTGAACGTCTAGCCAAATATGACAAAGCCACCGCTTATAGCTGGTCAGGTGCTGTGGTGTTAGCGCCAACTGATGACAATCGTTATAGCTCATGGGAAGCGTTAAAAGGTTTGCGTTCAGCACAGTCACTGAGCAGTAATTATGGTGAGCTGGCAGAACGCTATGAAGCCGAAGTTGTCCCTGTCGATGGTATGGCGCAAGCGATTCAATTGGTCAAACAAGACCGTGCTGACTTTACAATGAATGACAATCTTGCCATATTGGATTATCTCAAGAAATTCCCCGACAGTGCGCTTGAAATCAAATTGGTCGCTCCTGTCAGTGAGCAGACGGGCTCGGGCTTAGTATTGCTAAAAGGTGATGATGCTGTGGTCGCCAAACTAGACGAAGCCATGGCCGCATTAAAAGCGGATGGTACATTGACCAAGCTGAGCGAAGAATTCTTTGGTGCTGATATAAGTCAACAAAAATAATGCTAGCGTCTATAACCTCATTGCTGGCTGAATTACTGGCATTGTTGCCATTCATGGACCCTGCTCGGGCGCAAATTGTCATCAATTCGTTTTGGCCAATGCTCAAAGGCGGTATCTATTATTCGATACCGCTGGCATTGATATCCTTTGCGATTGGTATGGCAATTGCGCTGTCGGTAGCGCTCATTCGTATCGTCCCACGCGCTGGCTGGTTCCATGAGATTGTTTACCGGCTTGCGCGTATTTATGTGTCTGCTATTCGCGGTACACCCATGCTCGTGCAGCTGTTTATTATCTTCTATGGATTACCCAGTGTTGGTGTTAAGCTCGATCCGTTTCCTTCAGCGATTATTGCCTTTTCATTGAATATCGGTGCTTACGCCTCGGAGACGGTACGTGCCTCGATTTTATCTATTCCAAAAGGTCAGTGGGAAGCAGGCTCAACGGTCGGGTTAACCTACCTACAAACCTTCCGCCATGTAATTTTGCCACAAGCGCTTAGGGTATCGGTACCACCGTTATCTAATACTTTTATTAGCTTGGTAAAAGACACCTCATTAGCCTCATTGGTGCTGGTCACGGAGCTGTTTAAACAGGCTCAGATTATCACCGCACGTAACTATGAGTTTATGTTGGTTTACACCGAAGCGGCAGTGATTTATTGGGGTATTTGTTTATTCCTAACCTTTATTCAAGGTAAGCTTGAGACCAGACTTGATCGCTACGTGGCGAAATAGCTAAGTACGAAATAGCTTTTTGACTGATTGCAGAACAGCTTTAGTATCATCCGCACAACAGGAACCTTTATGATCAAAGTCACCAACATTCACAAAGCCTTTGGCAGCAATCAAGTGCTCAAAGGCATTGATTTGACCATTGAAAAAGGCAAAGTCGTGGTGATATTAGGGCCATCAGGGTCTGGTAAAACCACTTTTTTACGATGCTTAAATGCGCTAGAAATTCCAGATCAAGGCGTTATTGCCTTTGACGACGGCAGCTTGACGGTAGATTTTGCCACTAAGCCTAAGAAAAAAACCTTGTTGGCGCTGCAACGTAAGTCGGGCATGGTGTTTCAGTCTTATAATTTATTCCCGCACAAATCCGCGCTTGAAAACTTAATGCTTGGCCCGACAGTCGTACAAGGACAAAGTAAAGCGCATGCTCGTGAGCAGGCTTTAGTATTATTGGAAAAAGTTGGTCTGTCGGACAAAGCGGATCTTTATCCGTTTCAGCTGTCTGGTGGTCAGCAGCAGCGTATTGGTATTGCCCGTGCGCTTGCGATTGAGCCGTCATTATTGTTGTTCGATGAACCAACGTCCGCGCTTGACCCTGAGTTGGTACAAGATGTCCTTGAGACGATGAAAAAATTGGCCTCAGAAGGTTGGACAATGGTGGTAGTCACGCATGAGATTAATTTTGCTCGTGATGTCGCTGACCATGTAGTTTTAATTGAAGATGGTGTTGTTGTCGAAGAGGGCAGTGCCAAGCAGCTCTTTGAGGATTCAGAGCATCCAAGGACGCAAGCATTTTTGCAGCGTATTCAACTATAAGCTACTTATCTAATTGTAATGTACTAAGCTATAAAAAAATCATCAGTCGCTTGGCTGATGGTCCTTTAAAGTGATTGACCGTTCATCTATCCGATGAAGTGATCTTGATTCATCATATTGAAAACAATAAAATAGTCTGTAATATTTGAATGAATGTAGAGATAACCTGAAAATGATGGATAGATTTATACTGAAATCTCTAGCAGTTTGTTTTTTGATTATCGGCTTGACAGCTATTCTTGTGACTAAATTTAATATGATGCAGTTGATAGCGATATAGTAGGAACACCTGTTAGAACCAAAGCCCCTTTAGGGCTTTTTTTATGTCTATAATTTGAATTTGATTTCTAGGGTGGGAAATAACTTGATAGTCATAACCATTGATATTTATAAATTTGCATTTTTCTAACCTGCTTTATACCAACAAATAGTTTTTATTTTGGGTATCATAAAATAGTTTGTCACAATATTTCTTATGGTAGTAAGTATGGTTCCCTAGTGAGGACTTGAAAGTTGGGCGGTAAGTTAATGATGTCAGTATCTTGAGATATTTAGGTAGTCACGGTTTACTTGGTAATGTACACGAAGCGAGCTTTCTGAGTGAAAGTCGGGGTGCTTTCGCTTTAAAAATTCACTTTTTTTAAATTAGTTTTAATTAAAGTAGATAATTGTTAATATACATACCAATTTACCTAAGAAAAAAGATCAAAACCCTAATGCAGGCATCTTCCGATAACGAATCTATCCAAGAATGGATGACATCAGACCGTCTTTATGAAGAGTATCTCTTCTTTTATTTACTCATATGCCTATTTTGGTTTTTCGTTGGTTTGTTTTCTATTGGTATACGCATACCAGTATTCAACGATATTCAGAACTTAATCCTCAACTCTGCATGGTTCTTGCTTTTGTGCGTCGCCTTAAGTATTCCTAAGTTCTGGTATCGGCTGATAAAAGGCAAAAATGCGTACCTGTTTCAAGCCACTGCCAAAGTGTATGAAACACCCCACTCTCAACTTGAAATAAGCAAATCAAACTGAAGAGGCGGATTACCAAGTTTTTTGTTGAGTACAAAGCACA
>NZ_JBEOOZ010000013.1:0-76220 GCF_040309625.1 Psychrobacter sp. 78a-MNA-CIBAN-0178 | reverse complement strand
GTGCTGCTTAAGCACACGGTAAAAGGTGGACTCACAGCCATAGTACACCCCCTCATCTAGCAGGGTCGGTACGATTTAGGTGGGCGGCAGACTGGCAAAGCGCGGCTGATTGCAGACGGCTATAATGGCGGCTTGCTCAGTCGATGTCAGTTTGTTCTTCGGGGCTTGGCGCACGGCGTCAGAACGTAGGTCAGCACTCACTTGACCCGCTTTATACCAGCGCCTGTAGGTGCGTATGCTGATGCCCACCTCAATACAGGCCAGAGTGAGTCTTGCCCCTGTTCCATTGGCTTCTTGGATCCAGTTGATGTACTGCTTGCGCTTTGAAAGTGAGGTCAGTCGTCCTCGTGCTCTTGCCAAAACGCATCCAACTTTTTTCGCAGTACCAGCAAAGCGGCGGTTTCAGCTAAGGCTTTGTCTTTTCTAGCAAGCTCTCGGGTGAGTTGCTTAATCTGCTTGCGATCTGTCTGCTGCTGACGCTTGTCTTTAAGGCTTTGCTGTTTACTGCTACTAAAGCCTTGTAAGGCAGAGGCTCGCCAAGCTTTGATTTGTTCGACATAGAGGCCTTTGTTGCGGCAGTATTCACTAAGCTCGCTTTCGCTTAGGGCGGCAGTCTCGATGACGGTGGCAAGTTTGGTGTCACTGGTCCAGTTATCGGGGGTATGGTGGTTGGTGGGCATGGGCTGACCTTGTTCTCTGGCGTGATTGCGCCAATTATACAGGGTCTGTAAGCCGATGCCTTCACTTCTTGAAACTTCGGCTACGCTCATGTTGCTTGGGGGTTGTAGTTTGCTGAGTATGGCTTGTTTACGTTCGTCACTATAACGTGGCATGATTGGTCCTTGTGCCCCCATTTGGATTATTCTTTAGGGGTGACAACTATCCTGCCATAGGGGGGAAATGCCGTTATCAAATTGGGATTGCAAATGTAAAGAGTGAAAGAGAAAAGAGTTTACTTAGTTCTTGCATGGAATCAGAAGGTTATCGTTATACAAATGCTAGAGTAAATTAAAGAGAATACCTCTAGAGTTTATGTAGTGATGAAAAGTATTAGAAATTAAGGGCATCCTATTAGATGCCTTTTTTATTTTTTTAAATTTAATATATGATGGTATCCAGTTTGTGGTTTTAAAATAGAAATATTCTTAAGCTAAAAAAATCATTGGCTAAAGTCTATGAAAAACTTCAATTATTTAAGAAAGGATTCTTATGAAAACCAAAGTAAAAGAATTAACCATTTGGCTTACTGGTGCTTCTAGCGGTATCGGTGAAGCCTTAGCCATTGCTTTTGCCAAACGCGGTGCTCGGATTATCTTGAGTGGTCGTGATGAGGCAAAATTGGCAGCGGTCAAAAAAAGCTGCAAACACAGCAAAAAACATATCATTATGCCTTTTGATATTAGTGATGCCGAGCAAGCGAAAGAAGCCTATGACGCTGCTATCGCACAAGCAGGGAACATTGACTGGCTGATTAATAATGCTGGCGTCAGTCAACGCGCGCTTATTATGGAAACCAGTGAAGAGGTCGAACGGCAAATTATGGAGATAGACTATTTTGCGCAAACGCGTCTCACAAGATTGGTTTTGCCCAATATGATCGCACAAGGCGGCGGCAAAGTCGTGATGATATCGAGTGTGGCCGGCTTACTCGGTACGCAATATCGTGGCGCTTATGGGGCAGCCAAGGCAGCCTTGCATATGTGGGCGAACAGTTTACGTGCAGAATTGCATGATCAAGGCATAGAGGTTGCGACCGTATTTCCAGGCTTTATCCAAACCAACGTTTCTATTAACGCGCTGACAGGAGATGGTAGCGCCCAAGGTACCATGGATGAGGCGACCAATAAAGGACTGACTGCAACTGCTTTTGCCAAGCAAGTCGTTAAGGCGCTTAGTAACGATAAAGAATACATCATCGTTGGTGGCAAACAAGAAAAACTGGCCACGAGAGTCAATCGCCTATCACCGCCAAAGCTCTATAAGTTAATACGTGAGTCGCAAGTGAAATAATAAGCATAAATATACTAGGGACTCATTAACACGCTCGCTGACTTTTGCAATTTTAGAGTTATTGGCGTTATGGGTGGCAAGGGGTGTAAAATAGGCAACGCTTAACTAAAGCCACATTCACCCCTGATGCTATAGCAAAGAGCTTATGAAAAATTTAATGTATTCCTTGTCTACTAATAAAAACAACACTATCGCCCTATATGGCGTCATTGGTCTCATCGGTACAGTGAGCCTCACTGCTTGCCAGCAAACGCCAGATTATAATTATCTGAGCGGTGAGACGATGGGCACCAGCTACCATATTAGCTATCAACTACCGGATGATGTAGACGAAACTGCCATCCAAGCCGCGATTGATAAGCGTTTGCAAGATATCAATGACAGCATGTCCACTTATCAAGCGGACTCTACTATTTCTAAATTTAATCAATTAGGCAAAGATACGCCGATTGCTATCGACTCCGATTTCAGCCATGTATTAGAGGCGTCTAGGCAAGTCTATCAACAATCAGGCGGTGCCTTTGACCCGACAGTGATGCCACTGATTGAGACATGGGGATTTGGTAGCACCATGACGGTTGAGCGCCTACAAAGCCCGCCAACTGCGCTAGACATCGCGCAAGCAAAAGCCTTGGTAGACTTTGAGAGCGTGGTGCAAAACGACAACGGTCTTATTAAAACCAAAGACGGCATCGAGCTTGATTTTTCAGCAGTGGCAAAAGGCTACGGAGTTGACGTTATCGCTGACGTCCTCAAAAACAACTATAAAATCCGTAATTATATGGTCGAGATTGGTGGTGAAATTGCGACCTCTGGTGTCAATAACCAACAGCAACCGTGGCAAATTGCGATTGATGCGCCTATCGACGGTAGCACCGTTAGCGAACGCCAAACAATTACCGCCATCCGTCAACCGATGAACACGACGAATCAGATGCATCTAGCAACGTCAGGGAACTATCGCAACTCGGTCGTCTTTAATGGTAAGCACTATAGTCACACGATCGATCCCACCACTGGCAAGCCTATTGTTGGTGGTGCTCCTTCGGTCACCGTGGCTGCAGATTCGGTTGCGTTGGCAGATGCCTGGGCAACGGCACTGACGGCGATGCCTTATGAAAAGGCCTTAAAAGTCGCTAAGGAACAAAACCTAGCCGCGCTGTTTGTGATATTAGCTGACGGTATCAAGCCTAGTGATTCTTTAGCCAAAGAACGTTTAGACAGTATCGACGATTGGCAACTAGTACAGACACCGGCGATGATGAACCTGCGTGCTGATAAACAACCGTAAATTTCTAGGGCGTGTCCTCATTTTAGAAATGAGGATAAAAGCAAGGTAAATTGCTGTCAAACAAGGAAAATAGCGCAGATCATATCGATGATATTATCTAGCTATTTGATGATGTTTGGCCGATATTTGGCGATGTTTAACCACTTTTAGCCTATTTAGATCGCTATCGGTTGAATTGAGGGCATGCCCTAGTGTAATGCTGTAAAGAACACCCTATTAGTATCAACGAGCAATGCAAAAATTTGCTATACTATTAGTAAGTTATCTTTACTGATGACTGCCCTATTTTTAAAACGAGGCCTCCTCTATGCTTAGCCAACTACTTCCCATGCTTGCTATTACCTTTACTGTATTTATCCTATTCTTTGTGTTTATGGGTATCGGTTATATGGTCAAAAAAAAGCCGCTTAGAGGATCTTGCGGCGGCGTTGCAAAACTGATGGGCGATGAAAACTGCTCGTTTTGTGGTAACGATCCTAACAAATGCGATTCAATCATCGCAGAGCAGCAAGAAAACGCGCTTAGAGCTGCTCAATTAGGCAAATCTGTATAAAGGTCACATTGGTTACCATACGCTGGTAGCATTTACCTTACATCTGTTCTTATAATAGCGTCTAGTCACTTTGAAAGTGGCTGGCGCTATTTTTTATTGTGCCATCAGCTGTTTATATGCTTGGTTTTAGATCAGTTGTCCATAAAAGGGTGAGTGAAAAAAGTGCCAATAATAGCTTCAGCGCGCCTGATGCCGTAGCCACGTTATGTGTGATTGACGACAATCAATCTCTCAAAGCCATACTCGTATAGGCTATTACTCATATATAAAGCCACTACCCATACATTATGTTTACCCTAGCTTATAGGGTAACAAGCTCGTACTCCTTGCGCTGTGCAAGTAATGTCTAGTTCTGATTTGCGATTCTGATTGATAATGTTAGTCACCGTTTAGGTGCGTTTTCCTTAGTGTTATTTATCAGCGACGATTCTTCGGCGTTGTTTAATGACGTGTCCTTTTTCTCATTTTAATAATAGTCGTGCTGCTATGTCTACCTCCTCCCATTTGCCGTCTGATTTGCCACCACAGTCTCACCCAGATACCTCGTCAGCGTTTAAGCTGCCTTCATCGCGCTTCACTTTTTGGCTCGTACTATGCGCCATGATATTACTGGCGACCAATATGCGTGCGCCTATTGTCGCCCTTGGCTCTATTGCACCAGTGGTGCAAGAGGCGCTCAATATCTCTGAGACGCAGATTGGTTGGCTGGGTGCGGTGCCGATGCTAACGTTTGCAGTGGGCGCGCTTATCGCACCAACGATTGGTAAGCGCTTTGGTCTTGAGAATACGCTCATTGCGATGATTGGTTTATTAACGGCAGGTATGATTATTCGTACTGTCATACCAACTTGGCTGGGATTCTTAACGGGTACTTTATTACTGACCTTGGCTATCGGCTTTGCTAACACCTTGGCGGCACCCGTTATCAAGCAGCGCACTCCGCAACATATTCCATTGATTACTGGCCTATTTAGCCTGACCATGACGGTGTCTGCGGGTATTGTCGCAGGGGTGGTATTACCGTTATCTGAAAGTGTCGGTTGGCAATGGTCGCTCGGTGGTTGGTCGTTGTTGGGACTATTTGCCCTAGCGATTTGGGTATTTTTGCGTTTTAGTTTGGGCTCTTCTAATCATCAAGCTGCTGTTTTGCCGCCCTCAGGATCTTCAAAGATTTCGATGTGGCGCACGGCCTTTGCTTGGCAGATCGCGGTCTTTATGGGTTTGCAGTCACTACTGTTTTATACCGTTGCCAGCTTTTTACCTTCTATTTGGGTCAGTAAGGGTTTAACTCCAGTTGCTGCTGGCCAGATGGGCTCGGTGTTTCAATTTATGGCGCCGCTCTCTATTTTAAGTTTGACTTGGCTCGTCAATCGTGGCCGCCCTATTCAAGCGCTCGCGATCTTAGCTGCGGTGCTCAACGTCATTGGGGTGTTAGGAGTCAGTTATCTAACCCCTGATTTAGCTTGGCTGTGGTCAGGTTTGATGGGAGCAGGTTGTTCTGCTATCTTTACGCTCAGTATGATGCTGTTTTCCCTGCGCACTTATACCACCAACCAGTCCAGCGAGCTATCGGGCATGGCGCAGTTCGTTGGTTACTTGCTAGCCTTCTTTGGTCCGTTAGGCACAGGTTGGCTACATGAATTAACTGGTAATTGGGGCTTAGCACTGTTACTTATGCTGATCCTGATGGTGATTAATGTCGGTTTTGCGTGGTTAGTCAGTCGCCCCATTATGGTCGACGGACAGAAGGCTTAAGATAGAATTAACCTACTTGCCGTAACTTTACCCTTATATTGACTATCACTTTATTTTGCTAAACTGGTTCGATTGATTAAGAGATACTTACATGATGAAAAATAACAACCTTAGCTTAATTAAGCGGTCTATTTTTAGCGTAACTATCGGGATTTTTAGCATAGCTTTGCTGTTAAGTGGCTGTCAAAAACCTGCTGAAACAGAAGCTGCTAACGAGCCACAAACCACTGAAACGGCAACGGTTAATAAGCCTGTAGTGGTTGAAGGAGCGGCAAGTATCAGTGCTACGGATCAGGAAGAAAAGTCACAACCTATAACCATTTTAGCCCTTGGCGATTCACTAACCGAAGGCTTAGGTGTCGATCCTGATGATAACTATCCTGCGCAACTAGAAGCTAAGCTCAAGCAAATGGGCTATACCAATGTAGATGTGGTCAATTCAGGTCTCAGTGGCGAAACCAGTAACGGATTAGTCAATCGTCTCGATTGGGTGAGCCAGACCGAACCTGATATCACGATATTAACTATTGGCGCTAATGACGCGATTCGCGGTCTCGATGTGGCAACGGTTGAAAAAAATATTCGTACCGCGGTTACCCATCTACAAGATAATGGTAGCGAAGTCATCTTGGGTGGTATGCAGATTTATGACAATCTCGGTAATGATTATGTCAAATCCTTCTCAGCTATCTATCCACGCATCGCTGAAGATATGAATCTTAAAATGATCCCGTTCTTTTTAGAAGGCGTTGGCGGTGACCCTGAGCTTAATCAGGCCGACGCTATTCACCCGACTAAAGAGGGTTATACCATTATTGTTAATAATAATATCTTGCCAGTGCTTGAACCTGAGGTCGATAGAATGCTGCAATCCATGCAAGCAAACTCGCTAACCCCTGTAGAAACGCCTACCACTGAGACTACGCAATGAGCCTAACGAAAGCTAATAATGTGAATCTTGCCTCCAACCAAGAAGTACTGCTCCGCGCTACTGGCTTAACCAAAACGGTCTCGGTAGGCGAGCGTTCGCTGACAATTATTAAGAACGTCGATATCCATGTCAATGCTGGCGAGTTCGTGGTGATTATGGGTAAGTCCGGCTCAGGCAAATCAACTTTGCTTGGCTTACTAGCCGCGCTCGATTATCCTAATAGTGGCTCGGTTAAATTGGCAGAGCAAACCTTAAGCAATCTTGATGAAGATAAACTCGCCGCTATTCGTCAACGCGATATGGGTTTTGTCTTTCAGTCCTTTCATCTATTGCCAACTTTAACTGTCGCTGAAAATATCGCCTTCCCGCTCGATATCGCTCGTCGTCCCGATCAAGCGCGCGTTGATGAATTAATAGAAGCCGTCGGATTGGGTCATCGCCGTGATAGCTTACCGAGTCAACTATCAGGCGGTGAACAGCAGCGTACTGCTGTCGCGCGCGCTTTGGTTTCACGCCCTAAAATTGTCTTCGCTGATGAGCCAACAGGTAATCTAGATGAGCAAAACGCTGATCAAGTCATGCAGCTATTATTAGATCTACGTCAACAAACAGGATCCGCGCTAGTGGTAGTCACTCATGATCCTGCGCTTGCCGAGATGGCGGATCGGGTGATTACTATGCATGATGGGATGATAGATGGATCAAAAGTTAATGGATAATACTGCTAATAATGATAAGAATAGATTATCTAGCGATAAATCAAATCAAAGCTTAATGTCTACTATGCTTGCTGTCTTTGCCTCTACTTTAGGCACTAAAGCCTTAACCCGTAGCTGGTGGCGACGTTGGGTTTATCCGGTTTTATTCCTAATTACCTTAACCTTATCACTTGCCACTTATCTAACCCTTGATTCTATTCAGCAATCTGTCGATAAATACATCACCGATAATCAGCGCGCGCTCGTCGGTGGCGACTTAGTGTTAGAGGCCAATCAGGAGTGGCCTGCGCAAATCATAGAACAAGTCAAAGATTTGCCTGATGACCAAATCGTTTACGATTATCAGTTTAGCTCAATGGCAGTGACCGATCAGCAAACTTTACTCGTCCGCGTCAAGGGCGTCACCCCTGCTTATCCGCTATACGGTGAAGCCCAAACTGCTTCAGGCAAACCTCTATGGCAACAGCTCAAACCTAACACCGTAGTCGTCGCGCCAGAAGTCATGCAGGGTCTTAACGCTAGCGTTGGCGATACTATCAAAATCGGTGAAGCTGAGTTTACTATCAGCGATATACTGACCAAAGAGCCCGATCGTCCGCTAAGTGCCTTTGATTTTGGCGGGCATGTATTGATGCAAGAGGACGGCTTAGCCGCGACTAACCTGTTAGGTCAGCGTAGCCGTGTGCGTTATCGTATCGAGATAGCAGGTGACGCGGAAACCATCACCACGTTAAATGAGCAATTACAGCAAACCTTAGTCAGCTATCCTGACATTCAGCTCTCTGATATAGACTCTGAGGACACGCAAGTCTCGCGTATCTCTGACAATGTATTGATGTTTTTAAAGCTGCTGGTTATCGCGGTACTGCTATTATCAGCGGTCGCTATGTACGGCGTTATCACCGCTTTTGTCACGAAGCAGCAGTCTAATAATGCCATTCGTATGGCGATGGGCGAACCGGTTAGGCAGATTAAAGCCAGTTATTATCGGTTATTATTGACCACTTCGATCATCGCTAGTATCGCCGCTACTGTGCTCAGTCTCGGGCTATTACAGATTGGTCAGCCCTATCTGTCGGCTATCTTGCCTGCCGATATTGGTTTGGCTATTAACCCTATTAGCATTGTCAAAACGCTTATTATCGCTATCCTACTGACGATAGTGATTACCCAGCGCGGTCTCAGTGAGCTGAGCACCACTACCCCTGCTACCCTACTCAATCAAGGCGCTAGCCAAGCCGCTGCCGATCAATCTTGGTTTCAACGTTTGCCACTGCTGTCGTATACGGTGATGTTTATCGGTCTCTATCTGTTCTTCGCTTATGAAGTCGGCTCATGGATATTATCCGCGCAATTACTCATTGGCCTAATTGCCTTTGTCGCGGTGTTTTGGCTATTGGCTCGAAGTTGGTTAGGGCTGCTAGCGGGCATTGCTAAGCGTCGTAAAGTCAGTTGGATGCAGCGTATCGCCATTCATAATCTGGCGCGTAAAGGCAATCAATCGGCATTATTTTTTGTGACCTTAGCGCTATCTGTAGCGGTATTGACGCTGATTACCACTCTCAATCACAGCATCAACGCGCAGTTCGTCGATGCTTATCCAGAGGATGCGCCCAATATATTCTTGCTCGATGTACAAACCGAACAGCATGAAGCGATCAACAATATACTCAAAGCGCCTGTCAGCTATTATCCTGTCATTCGCGCGCGCGTGGTCACCGCTAATGACGTTGCCGCTGCCGATATCGATGCCCCTGACAACCAAGACGACCCGACGCGAGTGTTTAACTTAAGCTACGCCGATAGCGTAATGGATACCGAGTTTATTAGCGATACCGCGACTCAAGATAAGCTCTATACGCCTATCAAAGATCAAGATCCGCAAACCTCAAAGCTACAACAAGTACAGCCACTATCTATCTTAGATACCGCAGCCGATATGCTTAATGTTGGCATGGGCGATCAAGTCGTCTTCAATATTCAAGGTATCGAGCTGACGGGTCAAATCACTAGTATCCGCTCAAGGTTTGAACGTGGCCCAAGTCCGTTCTTCTATTTCTTGTTTGAGCCAGATATTTTGTCTGCGGCGCCGCAAATCCAGTTCGCTACGGCGCATGTAGCCGAGGCCAGTATTCCAGAGCTGCAAGGTCAGCTAGTACGCCAGTTCCCTGCGGTAACCACCATCGATGGTACCGCTATCGCGGAGCAAATCCAAGACTTAGTGATGCAGATGAGTCGCTTGGTCTATGTCTTTACGCTACTGGCGTTATTGACTGGGATTATGGTACTTATCAGCTCGCTACTCTCCACTTCACAAGATCGGATGCAAGAAAGCGCCTCATTCCGATTATTAGGGATGCAGAAGTCTGATTTATATAAGCTCAATATCTTGGAGATTGGCGTACTTGGCGTTAGCGCAGCGGTGTTTGCGATGACTATCGCTAGTGTTGGCGCGTGGTTTGCCATTACCCAGTGGTTCAATCTACGCTTTAGCGTGCCGTGGGTAAATCTAGCTATTGGTGGCGGATTGCTCCTCGCCTTGCTGCTAGGTATTGCGATTATTTATGTAAGATTGGTGATTGGGCGTGGGATTATGGCAAGGGTTCGGGCTATGGTTTAGGTGTATTCAATTTTGGCTTTATGCAAAAACCCCTTAATTGAGGGTTTTTAACTTTATATTACTTATTTTTCTGAGCTAGACGACGAATACACCTTGGTGCGTCTCTTGGCACGTAGCTACCTCAAAGCTTAACTATCGAAAATTAATCAGCCCGTTATGATAAATTCTGCTATCAGAGCTAAAAAGCTCCTTCGGGAGCGATTTTGTTGTAAGATATTGACTTTAAAAATTAATCCAAAATGTAAGAAAAGGTTCTATCATGAGCAATGAAAAAATAATACTTGAAGGCTGCATTAAAGCTTTTAAAGAGAGTAATGAGATTGATTTGTCTGATAGTGAATTATTCGAGATTTTTTCATTAACTCAAATCCATAAAGATAGTAGCGTGACATACGAAAATATATTATCTTCAATTGTCGATGGTAGTAATGATGGTGGTATCGACTCCATTATGATTTTTATTAATGATGAATACATAGATAATATAGATAATTTAGATAACTTCAATTTTACTAACAAAACTAATGCTAAATTCATTATTTCGCAATGTAAGAAAGCAAGCTCCTTCAAAGAAGGTATAATTGACAAACTTATCACTACAGTTCCCGTTTTATTCAACCTAGAAAACGAGGAAGAGCTACTACTATCTCGTTTCAATTCAGATTTAGTTAATCAAGCATTGTTATTAACTGAAGTTTGGAAAAAAACTGCTACCAGTGGAGGAAAGATATCTTTAGATTATCTCTATATATCAAATGCTCCTAGCAAAAATTTTAATACAGTTTTTTCTCAAAAGGCAGAGCAGTTAGTCGAAATATCTCAGAAAATATTTAGCACTTCCGATATAAATTTTTCTGTCTATAGCTCTAAAGAGCTACTCGAATTATACCAACAGCAGAAGTCCAATCGTAATACTATAGAATTTAAAGATAGACCATTATCGACAGAATTTGATAATTATGGTATTGGGTATATTGGGACTGTTAAGTTAGGAAACTACAAGGAGTTTTTAACAGCAGAAAACGGAGGTATTCGTGATGATCTTTTTGAAAGTAATATTAGACACTTTCAAGGATCAGTAGATGTAAATAAGCGGATACGGGAATCAATAGAAAACCCTTCGAATGAGGATTTCTGGTGGTTAAATAATGGTATTACCATTATTGCAGAAGAGCCAAAAGAAGTAGGGAAGAAATTATCTATTGAAAACATACAGATAGTAAATGGCTTACAAACTTCTTACTCTATATACAACTATCATAACCTAGATATGGATGATAATAGATCAGTTCTAGTTAAAGTCATAATAAATACAAATAAAGAAACGACTGACCATATTATCGCTTCCACCAATAGTCAAAACCCTGTCTCTGCTACTTTGTTACGTGCAACAGAACCCGTACAAAGACATTTGGAATTATTTTTCTTAAATGAAGGCTATTATTATGATAGACGGAAAAACTACTATAAAAATCAAGGGAAACCAGCGACGAAAATATTTAGTATTCAACTAACAGCTCAAGCGGTTCAATCTATTGCTTATAACGATCCACATACAGCTAGATCGCGTCCAACCTCTTTGTTAAAAACGGAAGCTAATTATAATAAAATATTTGATCCTAAGAAGGATTTTAAACCGATGTTCAACTGCTGTCTTATATATAAGAAAGGGCATAGTTATTGGCTAAAGCATTCTGATAGTAAAGAGAAGAGTAAAACATCGAATTTTAAATTACACTTAGGTATGATAATTTCTAGAATTTATTTTAAGAAGACAAACGTTTCTTTTGAAGATATATCTATTATTGATCTATCTCTGATTACTCAAAATATTTTCGAAGAAGCAATAAATTTTCTAGCTAATAGCATTGATAATTACTTACTAGCCAATTCAGAGAAAAATCTAATCAACATTGCAAAAAGTAAAGAGTTTACTGATTATCTGCTAGAACAGTTAAATAACAAATTTAAATAAATATGTTAGAAATTGCGCATTCTAATTCATTTAGATTAAGTTTTTAATTATCTTAAAGAACTTTTCAGTAACAAGGCTTTTCAGCACTGATTGAATTGGTATCTTGGCTCCAAAACCCCAAGCCCCTAAAACAGCAAATCCGAAACGCTCGCTATTGATTTGGCGGGCGTTTTTTTATTACGCTTATACGCGTACCCCGCATTTGCTATAATAGCGCCACTTTGCACACAAATAACTCCTACCCCTCATTAGCCCCACGGTACTCTTATGAAATTCTCAAAGTTCGGTCAGAAATTTACCCAGCCCACTGGTATCTCGCAATTGATGGATGACTTGGGCGATGCGCTAAAAAGCGATCAGCCAGTCAATATGTTAGGCGGCGGTAATCCTGCCAAGATTGAGGCGGTGAATGAGCTGTTTTTGCAGACTTATCGAGAGCTTGGCAATGATAATGATACAGGCGAAGCGAATAGCACCTCAATCATCAGTATGGCGAATTATTCTAATCCGCAGGGCGATGCGGCTTTTATCGAGGCTTTGGTCAGCTTTTTTAATCGTCATTATGATTGGAATTTGACCGCAGAAAATATCGCTTTGACCAATGGTTCGCAAAATGCCTTTTTCTATTTGTTTAACTTGTTTGGTGGTGCTTTCGCTGACGAACAGAGCGAATCTATAGACAAATCTATCCTACTACCGCTAACGCCTGAATATATTGGCTATAGCGATGTGCATGTCGAAGGTCAGCATTTTGCCGCAGTATTGCCACATATCGACGAAGTGACTCATGATGGCGAGGACGGATTTTTTAAATATCGGGTGGATTTTGAAGCGTTAGAGAACTTGCCCGCGCTCAAGGAAGGTCGTATTGGCGCGATTTGCTGCTCGCGTCCGACCAATCCAACGGGTAACGTACTGACCGATGAGGAAATGGCGCGGTTAGCTCAGATTGCCAAGCGTTACGAGATACCACTGATTATCGATAATGCCTACGGTATGCCCTTCCCTAATATCATTTATTCAGACGCGCATCTCAATTGGGATCATAATACGATACTGTGCTTTAGCTTATCTAAGATTGGCCTGCCCGGTATGCGTACCGGTATTATCGTCGCCGATAGCGAAGTGATCGAAGCGGTCAGCGCCATGAATGCGGTGGTGAATTTAGCACCGACACGTTTTGGCGCGGCGATTGCGACGCCACTAGTAGCGGATGATCGTATCAAGCAACTCTCCGATGACGTGATCAAGCCTTTTTATCAGCAGCAAGCTAAGACAGCAGTGAAGCTATTAAAAGAAGCGTTGGGCGATTATCCGCTAGTGATTCATAAGCCAGAGGGCGCGATATTTCTGTGGTTATGGTTCAAGGATTTGCCGATTAGCACCTCTGAGCTTTATGAGACTCTCAAAGAAAAAGGTACGCTTATCGTGCCGAGTGAGTACTTCTTCCCTGGTGTCGATATCAGCGATTATAAACATGCACATGAGTGTATCCGCATGAGTATTGCGGCGGATGAAGACACGTTGACTAAAGGTATTGCAGTGATTGGTGAGGTGGTGAGAAAGCTTTATGATGAGTCTAAATAATAATTTTCCATTGTAGAAACTAAAGAACGGACTATTTAGTAGTCCGTTTTTTTGTTATCAAAATCACCTTTAATTAAGTTTCAAAACTAAGTTTCATTACCAAATAGTGTAATATTGTATAACTATTTGCTGGGCTGAAGCCACAGCCTACGCGATTTTAACTATATTATTGCTAAGTCAAATCTTATGTATCTTATAAGTCATTGCTTAAGATACTTTGTACTAACAAGCTAAGTTATGTCGTAGGCTGGCGCTTTAGCCCAGCATTGCAACTTTGCAAAATCAAAATATAGTACTTCAAACTGACGTCGCGAAGTCCTTTTAGCCAAGCTCTTTTAGCAAAGCTTTAGCGCTGATCTTACCAAAGTCATTAGCCGCTAATGGCCCATCACCTGAGATCAGCTTTCTATCTTGATGCGTCTGTCCTGAGGCCAGCTTATTATTAATCGTAACGCCCAAATCTTCTAACTTTTCTGCAAAGTACCACGGCATAGGTCCCGGCAAATAACCGATTTTTGGCATTTGCTTATCCATAACCGTTGGGAACGCGACCATCTCATAGCCTTTAAAAATAAAGTCTTTATTAGCGTTATTGTCTGCATCTGAGCTATCAGTACTTTTTAAATTAGCCGCCAATAAAGCCGCTGGTCCATGACAGATGGCTAAGGTAAATAGATCCTTCTCATGACCCCAACGCAGCAACTCACCAAGACTATAATCTTCAGGTAAGCCTAACATCGCACCATGACCGCCGGGAATGAAGATAGCGGCGTAGTCGTCACTTTTAGCCATGTCATTTTTGACAAAGTCATCGATACCTTTTGGCTTATTCAGCTTAGACTCGTATTCGCTATAGATTGCTTTGACGTCGTCATCCTTGTCTGGCATGGCCCACTGCTCAACCTTTACCGGCTCACCAGTTGGGGTAAATACATCTACCTCAAAGCCTGCCTTTTTAAAGTGCAGTAACGGAACCATCATCTCAACTGGATGATTGCCTGTATCGAACTTTTTATCATTGGTCATGGTCATGTATTGCTGCTCGGTGCAGACCATCATGATTTTTTTATTACCTGTATAAGGCGTGTCATAATCGGTATTATCATAGTTAGTTTTGCTCGGTGCTGCTATCTTGAGCGAGGATACGGAGGGAATATAAACTCCTTCCTCAATTTGTATTGGTTCTAAACCCAACGTATCTTTAGCTTTATCTAATAGGTCTTGGATATTCATAGTGACTCCTTTTTGATAGTTTTTTATTATTGATAGTCATAGATAGCTGAATCGATAAACCTGATAGGCATATCGATTTGGCTATTGTCTGAGAGTAAGGTAGCAAACTAAGGAGGGCTTAAATAGAGGAGAGTTTTTATGTTTCGTAAGCTTTGTAAGGGGTCGGTTGTTAAGTTGCAGAGTTTTCTATCTAACAACTAACCACTCTATAAATCAACTTTTATCCTAATATACTGCGTCTGTGCATTGACGCGACCGCCTATCTGCATGGCACTAGCGCTATGAGTCACCGCTACATATAAATAGCCGTCTCTCGCCCAAAATATATCAGCAGGATCAGTGATAGGCATCCAATTTTTAAAGCCTGCATTCATAACAGGGATGATCTCTCTGCCTTTAACTTTATAGAGTCCGAGATCGGTATGACCCTCGTATGGGTTGGCATAAGCTGAGATGATATAGCGTTTATTTGGTGAGAGATAAGGATAAGCTGAAAACTCTTGAGTTAAGAACCCTTCAACTTGATCAAACATTTGATAGTTCTGACTCTCCCAACGCAGTACTTCAACCAGATGCTGATCTAAGGCATCTATTTGGCCGATATATCTATACGTTTCGCCATCATCGTCACTATCGATATCTACTAGTTTCAAAGAGTCCTTAACCAGTTGAATGGATATAACGCCATCTTGTTTTTTAATCGCGTTTTTATGTGATAAATAATCGACAGCGAGCGCACGTTTTTTCTCAAAAAAGGCTTTATCTATTAATTCAATTTTAAGATAGTCATTGAGTACTTTGCCAGCTGGAAAAAATTGATCTTTTTTGCCTACTGACAAATGCGTTATTCGATTTAACTCATTAGTATCAAGTAATTTGACAGGTACAGGTGTTGCGTGGGCTGATGGTTTTTTAATGGAGGGGTTTGTCGATTTAATGACATTCTGAGCAGCTACTGCCGAATGATAACTGCCAAAGCTAAGTAGCAAAGCGGTTACTACCAGAAGAAGGTTAGCAGCGTAAGGCTGAAACTTTGTGGAGATAGATATAGTCATAGCGCCTCTTTCAGGTTTGAGAAACAACCGCATTAATTTACCTTATTTTTATGATAATCAACTAAGATCGTTTTTTTAATAATCTAACGGGTGGCGCAGGTGCGGTGGGACGAAAAATCTTAGTCCATTTATTCAACCCATAGAGCACGTAAGGTATCAGGCAAGTATTGATCAAATCATGGAGACTTGCCTTGATGTCTACCATTCCTAATGCAAAAAGCCCTCTCGGTCTAATGATATGGCGGTTGTCTAAATACTCACCCAATAAAGCAATACCCGTGACGACGATTAAAGCTATAAAGGACTTAATACCTTGCTTTTTAATAATAGGCAGCAGCACAAGCAGACACAAAAGATAGACGCCGACACCGACATAGATATGCAGAGCATCTTTAGCCAGTCCGGTTACTTCAATAATATCGATTTTAAAGGTGGTGAAATCCACTAGAGTATTCCAAATATAAGCAAGTAGAAAATAACTGAGAGTATAGCTAAAAATTTATAACTGAACATAAAAAAGGCAGATTATACAATTGATAATCTACCCTCATACTAAAATAAATATTCATTTCACGTTTAGCGTCTCTCTAAATATTCCATTCGACGAAGTTTTTGAGCAGTTGCAAACCTGCAGTGTGGCTTTTCTCTGGATGGAACTGGGTCGCAAATAAATTGTCTTGAATGATACTGGCACAAAACGGTTGACCATAATCACAGATAGACGCCACTTGTGAGCTGTCGGCAGGCGCACAGTAATAGCTGTGCACGAAGTAAAAATGGGCGTTGTCCTCGATACCATGCCACAATGGATGATCAACATCCATACCGCTGATGGTATTCCAACCCATATGCGGGACTTTAATAGTCGCACCTTGTTCGTCTTGCCACGTCGGGTCAAACGCTTCTACGCTACCTTTTAAAATACCAAGGCAATCTGTACCACCATTCTCAGATGACTGCTCAAATAACGCCTGCATACCGACGCAGATGGCCATGACAGGCTTGTTGAATATCGCCTGACGTACAACCTCATCAATGCCTGCTTCATGCATGCCAGCGATACAGTCGCGCATGGCACCGACACCGGGGAAGACTATTTTGTCCGCCACCGCTGCGATTTTTGGGTCATTAGTGATAGAGACTTCTGCGCCAACGCTCGACAGTGCTTTACTGACAGAGTGCAAATTACCCATGCCATAATCTAATAGTGCAATCTTTGTAGCTCTACTCATCTAGAACGCCTCTTTGGTCGACGGCAAGGTATTCAAAGCGCGCTCATCATATTCGCAAGCCATACGTAGCGCACGAGCAAAGGCTTTAAAGGTTGATTCAATCTGGTGATGGCTATTTTTACCTTTGAGGTTGTCTAAATGCACCGTCATCCACGAGTGATTGACGAAGCCGTAGAAGAATTCGCTAAATAGATCCACATCGAATTTGCCCACGTGTGAGCGAGTAAAAGGAATGTCCATATGCAAACCCGGACGACCTGATAGATCAACGACTGCACGCGTCAAGGCTTCATCGAGTGGCGCATAAAAATGCCCATAACGACGAATGCCCTTCTTATCGCCTAAAGCTTTATTAAAGGCTTGACCAAGCGTGATACCCGTATCTTCTACACTATGATGATCATCAATGAAAGTATCGCCGGTACATTTGATATCTAAGTCAAACAAACCGTGACGCTTGATTTGATCAATCATATGATCCAAGAATGGCACGCCAGTGTCTACCGTGCCTTGACCCGTACCATCAAGATTAACGGTACAGGTAACTTGCGTCTCTGCAGTAATACGCTCAACGGTGGCGATACGTTCAGGGCGACCGTGTAGGTTTACATTGGAAGATTGGTTTTGCCCAGTTGTATTGGCTGTCGTTGTTGAATTGGCGGTCATGGCTACTCTCTATTAATGAAAAGCGGTCAATAAAATAGGACGAAAAAGCGCCCAAATCATTCTTACTAGCGTCTAAAACAAATAAAAATAAAACAATTAAGCTTAGGGTCTGTTGAACATTCAGAATTTTTACTAAAAATTCTTATTAAAAAAGCCAAAATATTAGGGCGTGTCCTCATTTTAAAAATGGTCATAAAAATGAGATAAATTGCCGTCAAACGAGGAAAATAGCGCAAATAATATCGGGATATTAATCAGTTATTTGACGATGTTTGGTAAAGTTTAGCCATTTTTAGCCTATTTAGATACAATCGCTTGGATTGAGGACACGCCCTAGACTTTATGCACATAAAGCACTGTCTATCATCATCATAGCAAACCCTAACCACTCCTGCCACGACCGAGCAGTAAACCACGCACAAAATCGTGTCATTCTGCTAAAATAGTGGATTCAGTTTTATCAATCATTACTCGCGCCGACTCTGAGAACCCATACTCTACGGCCCTACACTCCATGACATTGTGCTGTCTCACATTATAGGAACCGATTATGCCCTTAGAAGCGATTGCCATCAACCGTTTGGATGCGCCACTTATCAAAAAACCTGCACGTGAGAATGAACTCTCGGAGCGCTTGCATGATTTGTATGACAGCGATGATAACCAGCCAAGTGGTCTCGAGGTATTAAGCCTCGTTGAGCAGGGTTTTAAGCGTGGTCAAACGCTTTACGTCGGTATGTTCAATGATAAGCCCATCGCTGCTGTTGCCTGCTTTGACGATGGACAGACCAATGCCAAGCGCTTGCAATATCTTACTGTTCATAGCCAAAATCGTGGTCGTGCTATCGATGCCAAGTTTATTAAACTGGTTTATGATGCCGAAGTAAAAAAAGGCGTGCGTGAATTCGTCCCTGTTGATGCGGATATTCATCGTATTATGAGCGAGTATGAGCTACTGCGCGTTAAGGATTAATCTTAAGGTTAAAACCTTATATTTGACTATTTATGCCTTTTTATCGCCTATTATGCAAAAATCACTTGACAGTAACGTCTATATTTAGTTTAATAGCGCCTCAACGAAGACGGCTCGATAGCTCAGTCGGTAGAGCAACGGATTGAAAATCCGTGTGTCGGCAGTTCGAACCTGCCTCGAGCCACCATTCGTTTAAGAATTCTAAAAAGCTCCAAACAGCAATGTTTGGGGCTTTTTTTATGGCTGTCGTTAATAGCATTTATTGTTTGATCCATAGCATCTGTTATCAGAGTCGCCGACGCAACAACACCTCGCAACGCTCGCGTGAATCCAAGTCATAAATAGTGGCACGGTAATCAATACCGTGACGGCCTTCAAAAAACACCACCCGATCGCCCACGGCTAAAAAACAAGAAGTACGCGCGTCATAAATAAAACCATCAATGACGAATGCCAAATCACGATCTATCTCGCGTACCGTATAGGTCTCACCTTGCGGAACCAAACGCTCAAACCATGCGCTATGGGCAACATTGGTGCTTAGCACACTTATCAGCAGCAGCGCTGATATCATAAGTACCCTTTTTAACGACATCGCAAAAGTCGCGCCAGCTAAGCTGATTTTATTTAGGATATTTTTATTAACTGTCATGACCTTAACCTACTCAAACCTGCTCAATGATTGATTCTGTTCGCTATGCTACTTATGCTAAACGCTTACTGTCACGGTTGCATAACATTTCTGTGCTGTTTTTTAGACGGCAGTGCTCAGTATACTCGATAGCAATGATAATGCTAAATAAGACAGATAAATGCTAATAGGGATAAGCGATGAGAGAGTTTGATTATGATTTGGATTATAAAAACCTAGACTTGCGGGCGCAGCCTGAGCTGTATCGCGTCGGTCGCGGTGAGCAAGGCGTATTATTGGTAGAGCCTTATAAGTCTGAGATACTGCCGCACTGGCGCTTCGCCACGCCTGATATTGCAACTGAAAGCAGCGAGACAATTTATCAAATGTTTTTAGATTATCTGGCTGCCGATGACTTTGTCGGTGCCGATATGGCGCGCAAATTTATCCAAATGGGTTATACCCGCGCCCGTCGCTATGCCAATCATAAAGGCGGTAAAAAATATAAAGGCCCAGTACCTGATGATAAAAAAGGCCAAAGCGGCGCACATGGTCGTGCAGAGCTACCACGGCAAGAGGAAGATCCGATTAAAGCAGAGTCCGCGCGTATTTTTAAACAAAAATGGGATGAGTGCCGCGAGAACAAAGAGTATCTAAAAATGAAAAAAGAGCATCGTGAACGCTACAAAGATATCGAGTGACTGCTGATGTTTATGATATTAAGAACAGTAAATAACTAAATTGACTGGTCTCAAAACACTACTGTGCTAAGGTATGGCACGATATACCAAACATAATAAATATAACGACTTTCAATAGTGAGGAATAATGGATAAGCAACTTTTAATTTTTGATTTCGACGGCACTTTAATCGATAGCGTACCAGATTTGGCTGATGCGACCAATGCGATGCTGACCACGCTCGGCAAAGAGACCTACCCTATTGACAGCATACGTAATTGGGTCGGCAATGGCTCAAGAATGCTGGTCGAGCGCGCGATGGTGGGTAAGGTAGAGGTGTTAGAAGGTGAGTTGACGGTCGAGGAAGCTGATCATGCCGAGCAGGTATTTTTTGAGGCTTACAATAATATTAGCGGTAGCAAAACTGTTGCCTACCCATATGTCGATAGCGGACTAAAGAAGCTGAAAGATGCAGGCTATACGTTGGCATTAGTGACCAACAAGCCGATTCGCTTTGTTCCCAAAATATTACAATCCTTTGGCTGGCAGGATTTGTTTGCTGAAGTGCTGGGCGGTGATAGTCTAGCTGTTAAAAAACCAGACCCCGCGCCGCTACTGCATGTTTGCGACGCTTTAGATGTAACTCCAGCACAAGCAGTCATGATTGGTGACTCAAGAAACGATATATTGGCAGGACAAAACGCTAATATGGACACTCTTGGACTGTCTTATGGTTATAACTATGGGCAGGATATTCGTGAGCTCAATCCTACCGCAGCGTTTGATGACTTTGCCACACTGGTTGATTATCTTTTACAAGGATAAATGATAAATTACTGAACATCACGCCAGCTACTTACTACGATAGCTCAATGCTTCAGACACATGGGCACTTGTGATATCGGTACTGTCAGCGAGGTCTGCGATGGTACGAGCAACGCGCAAAACTCGATGATAACCACGAGCAGATAAATTCAAGCGTTGCTGAGCCAACTGCAATAACTGCTGCTCGCCCTCTCCTAGTTGAATATATTGATCAATCTCGCTAGGACTTAGCTCATTATTGACCTTTTTTTGCCGCTTTAATTGATGTTTGTGGGCGGCAGCGACCCGAATTCGCACTTGCTCGGAGGTTTCACCCGCTTGAGCATTTTGCAAGTCGGCGATAGGTAGCGCCGGCACAGTAATATGCAAATCAATGCGATCGAGTAATGGGCCTGATAGCTTATCTTGATAGCGCTTAATCTGCTCGGGACGACAACGACATCTTGCTGAGCCGTCACCATCATAGCCACATGGGCACGGGTTCATCGCTGCCACCAATTGAAAGTTGGCTGGAAAGGTCATCTGCGAGTTGGCACGACTGATGGTAATTTGCTTCGCCTCTAATGGTTGGCGCAGCACCTCCAACACAGTACGATCAAACTCCGGTAATTCGTCAAGGAATAACACGCCTTTATTGGCAAGGGTAATCTCACCCGGTTTGGGACGTGAGCCACCACCGACCAAAGCCACGGCTGATATGGTGTGATGAACTTGGCGAAATGGCCTTGTCCCATAATCATAATCACTGTCTGCGACCGAATAGGTGCTAGCAACTTCTAACGCATCCTCAGCACTCAAATCTGGCAAAATAGTCGGTAGCCGCGAGGCCATCAACGTCTTACCTGAACCGGGAGGGCCTGTAAACAACA
The DNA here is from genome assembly GCF_040309625.1 of Psychrobacter sp. 78a-MNA-CIBAN-0178. Lineage (NCBI taxonomy): Bacteria > Pseudomonadati > Pseudomonadota > Gammaproteobacteria > Moraxellales > Moraxellaceae > Psychrobacter > Psychrobacter sp. 78a-MNA-CIBAN-0178. The sequence continues at coordinate 54,614 of NZ_JBEOOZ010000013.1, read as the reverse complement.
GCGAATGTCCACCAGCAGCGGCAATCTCTAAGGCTCGCCTCGCATGATGTTGGCCTTTGACATCAGCCAAGTCCACTTTATAACCCGTGTGTTTTTCTATCGCAGCGGGCGGTACAATCGCTAAGCGCTCATAAGTAGCATTTGGATTGGTCAAAGATTGCAGATGATCGCAAACGGCTTTTAGACTATCCGCTGCCAATATCTCTACACCCTCGACACGGCTAGCTTCAGCACCATTATCGAGCGGCACGATTAACTGCGGCGTTTGTGGTTCTTTATCCTGCTCCGTCAATTCTGATTCATCATTATCTGCTGTCTGTAATACTTTGGACGCCAACACTTCCGCCTTTATGGCTCTAGCAACGGCCAAGCTGCCAGTGACTTGCCGCAAATTTCCATTTAATGCAAGCTCACCGATAAACTCAAACCCTGCTAGTACCTCTGGATCCAACTGATCGCTGGCTGCCAAGATGCCAATAGCAATGGGCAAATCCAGCCGTGCGCCATCTTTTGGCAGGTCTGCTGGTGCTAGATTAATCGTCAGGCGACGATTGGGAAACTGAAATCCAGAATTAAGAATCGCTGAGCGCACTCTATCTTTACTCTCGCGCACAGCAGCTTCTGGCAGACCGACGATGGTCAATGCGGGCAAGCCTTGTGACAAATGCACCTCAATAATGACTTTTGGCGCATGCAAACCGACGACTGAACGGGTATAGACTTGGGCAAACGACATCAGCGTTTCCTGATACAGGGAGCTATTGATAATAGAGCATTATTTATCAACGCGCAAATGTCGTGTTTTTTATCATTCGAATGGCTTGATTGCTGCTAAACGTCTATTTTCTAGTACGCATCCTAGACCGTGCCCTCATTTTAAAAATAGTGATAAAAAGGAGGTAAATTACAGTCAAACAAGGAAAACAGCGCAGATAATATCGAGATATTGATTAGCTATTTCACGCTTTTATTTTTTAATAAATTTCACCTATTGGTTTTTTAATTATTAACACTATGATTTAAAAGAATAAAATAATTATTAACTTTTATTTTTGTCTGACAAATAATTTTGTCAACTGACTAGCAAAGTGTTTTCTTTTGGGTATATGATTAGTGAGTATTTGTACACTAAAAGCAACAATAGCAATTTATTGAGCGTTTAAAGCAGGCTAGATAAATGGATTATCAGCGCCTTAAATCGTAAAAACTAACCATGGATGGTGAAAACAATGAATATATTGATTAGAAATCAGCGAGCGCCCACGCTCACGCTACTCACAATGGCCGTGTCCTTAGCGTTATTCGGCTGCTCGGATAATGACAATAGCTTTAACGATGACGATATCGATACCCCTGCCGCGACATATGAGGCCGATATTCAGCGTACCCAGTTTGGTATCCCCCATATTACTGCCAAGGATTATAAGGGGCTGGGTTATGGTGTCGGCTATGCTTTCGCTGAAGATAATATCTGCTCGCTCGCACATGAAATCGTAGTGGTCAGAGCATGCTGTATTTGGGCGATGAAGGCAATATGGCCAGCGATGTATTTTATACCTGGTATAACTCTCCAGAGAGGCGCAGCAGTTTTTTAGCGGCGCAAGATCCAGAGGTTATCGATGCTGTAACAGGCTATGCGGCAGGTTATAGTCGCTATCTGCGTGATACAGGCGTTGACAATATTGATCCCGATTGTGCGGGTGCCGAGTGGGTACGCGAAATCGATATCAATGATCTGCTCACACTTTATGGCAAAGCCAATCTACGCGGTGGGCTTTCTAACTTCGTCGGCGCGATTGTGGCCGCGACACCGCCGGTAGAAAATAGCGTAATGGGCAGCTCTAGAATGCGTAGCGCTAACATAGATCCAGTCGTAGAATCCGCGCCAAAATTCGATATGACGACGATTAATGTGATGGATGGTGGTAGTAATGCTTATGCCTTTGGTAGCGAGGTCACCGGCACTGACAGTGGCGTAATGTATGGCAATCCTCATGAGCCATGGGAAGGCGTTCAGCGGTTTTATGAGTTTCATTTAACAATGCCAGGCAAGCTTGACGTGATGGGGGTCGGTCAGCAAGGTCAACCCTTCCCTAATATTGGTTTTAATAAGGACGTCGCGTGGAGCCATACCGTCTCTACCGCCAAACGCTTCACCCTTTACCAGCTCAATCTGGTGGCTGGTGATCCGATGAAGTATATCTATAAAAACAGTGATGGTGCCCTTGAGCAGCGTGATATTGAAGCCGTTGATGTGACCATCCAGCTCCCTGATGATCAGACCCTAGTCCGACCCATATACTTATCACAATATGGACCTATGCTAGCGGCCAATACCCTTAGTGATCTTTTGCCAACGTGGGGCGCTAACAATCTGGCTTATACGATTCGCGATGCCGCTTCAGAAAATCCACGTGCGTTAAATCAATGGCGCAGTATGAACCAAGCCACTAGTGTAGAAGATCTGGTCGATAGAATGCAGGACACCCTTGGTCTTGGGTTCGTCAATACCATCGCGACTGACCGTTACGGCAAGGCGCTCTATGCTGATATCTCAACCGTGCCGCATGTGACTAAAGAGCAGCTAGAAGCCTGTAGTGCCAATGCAGGGCCTTTCCTTGGGGCTTTGGTCGCAGCAGACTTGCCAGCACTAAACGGTAGCGATGCTGCCTGCGAATGGGGCACTGATGCGGACTCGCCACAAGCGGGTATTTTTGGTCGCTCAAACTTGCCATTTTTGATTCGTGATGACTATGTCGAAAACTCAAATGACAGCTACTGGTTGAGCAATCCTGAGGAGCCATTGACCGGATTCTCGCCATTATTACGTCGGCGTTTAGTACCTTTCTTAGGGCCTAATCCCGTAGATGGCGTTCCCCTACTGATGCGTACTCGCATGGGACTTACTCAAATATTGGATCGACTAAGCAATAAAGACGAGCTTGGCGGCAATACTTTTAATCTGGAAAATATGCAAGAAGTCGTCTATGGCAACCGTAGCTACGTGGCGGAGCTGGTACTCGATGATGTATTGGCTGATTGTAATGACAACGCTATGTTACCGCTATCCACTGGCGGCAGTATCGATGCCACGCAAGCCTGTACGGTTTTAAGCAACTGGGACCGCCGTGACAACCTTGATAGCAAAGGCGCACACGTCTTTAGAGAGTTTTGGAACAATGTCAACTTCACCGAAACCACTGACGCCGCATTTGAGGTCAAATTCGACGTCAACGACCCCGTCAATACGCCACGTGATCTCATCATTAATGACAATACGCGTACCGCTTTGGGTGATGCGATTGCTTACTTTAATAGCAAAAACATAGCCCTCGATGCAAGTTTGGCTGATTTGCAGTACGTGATTGATGCCGGTAAGAATAACGAAAAAATCTCTATGCATGGCGGACTTGGTCGTGAAGGGGCTTTCAATGTCGCACAGTCTCGAGGTAGAGAAATCATTAGAAATGGCGTTAAGACGACAACCACAACAAACAGTGACGGTACTTACGGCCCCATTATTAATGGCCCCACCTATATGCAGACAGTGACCTTTGATGACAAAGGACCGATCGTAGAAGCGTTATTAGCGTACTCACAATCAGCAGATAGCACGCGGCCTTATCACCGTGATCAGACGCGTCGCTACTCTGCCAAAGATTGGATTCGTGTCCCCTTTAGTGCTGGCGAGATATCCGCGCAAGCAGTTGGTGATAAGATTGAATTAAGAGAATAATCTGAGGATCATTTGCAGTAACTATCGGTAAACGTATACACAAGACCTCAGATAAATTCTGGGGTTTTTTGCTAATATTATTCGGGGGTATGTTTTCAGTTCAATCTATAATCATCTAAATATATAGTCAAAACATCCTAAAAACGCGACGGTATTGCTGATATCAATTTTTTGTAGCCTCTGTCTACACAGGCACAGCAAGCAAGAAAAATGGATGTCAGCAGTGCCTGATGTATCGATATTACTTTTCATTCACTGTAGCCATCTAAATGAAGATATTCCTTAAAAGAAACTACGCTAGGATTATTTATTACCAATATTAATTACAGCCATTATCTGCAACAACTTGGGTTTACAGCATCAGAGATTGATCAGCCAATCATACCCGACTTAGAACACCTAAAACGCCTACAGCTTACGCATTTAACCCAGTTTCCGTTTCAAAGTTTAACCACCCTTGTAGACCGACCCGTTGATTTAGAAGACCGCTCAATCTATGACAAGCTCATTGAGCGCCGTGCTGGCGGATACTGTTATGAGCTTAATGGCTTATTTTTGGCGCTGCTGCGCCACTTGGGTTATGAGGCGAGAATCATTACTGGGGTAGTGACCATCAACAATCAGCTTGAGAGGCACAATGCTCGCACGCACATGGCCATTATGGTGAGCATCGATGGCCAAAACTATTTGGTTGATGTGGGTTATGGTGGCCTAGTGCCCAGCGCGCCGTTGCTGTTCACTTATAACCAAGAAGACACTAATCAAAAAAATAACGACAGTCAAAATGCTTCGCAGATACAAACCACACCGCATGGTCGTTATAAAATCATCAAAGACAACAGTTTTGAAAATCAAATCGAAAATCCCATATTGCCACATGCCCAAGTAAACTATGAACGCTACCTCTTATGTTGTGAGGTTAAGTCAGAATGGCAGATGCTCTACGTCTTTGACTTATTACCACAAATTAAAATAGATATGGTGGTCGGCAGTTGGTATATCTCCACTTACCCTAACTCCCCTTTTAAACGCAGACTTATGGCTTCAAGGCTTGATAATGACGGCGTAAGGCATACTCTATTGAACCATAAATATCAGCGACATCAAGTGGGCAAACCCAGTAAAAGTAGCATTTTGACAAGCGTAGACGAAGTATTAATGCAGCTAAAACAGGTATTTTTGATAGATATCGCTGACGAGTTAACAGCCAGTGAGCGGCAGAAACTAACGGTCTTTTTAGAAAACAATGAATAGACAACAACGAAATCTTAAGAAGATTAACAAGGGTCAAACACCCTACTGTTCACAAGGATTTGCTATACTAGCGTCTATCTATTTAGACATAAATATGGCTGTGCACTTTGTGATAAATAAACAGCAATATATATGGTCAACACGAGGAATGCCGCATGACAGAATATACCGAACCAAACACTGAGCAACCTTATAATCGTGCCGGAGAGCAGCCGACGACCACACGCCCTGTTATGCAGCCAGACAACCCTTATGCCAGTACGCGCGGCAGTATTATGACCAAGCAGCTACCTGCATTTGATGAAGCGATTATTAATAAATACAATCGTTCAGGGCCTCGTTACACCTCTTATCCGACTGCTTTAGAGTTCTCCCCAATCCCTGATGACTTAGAAATAAAAATTCTGCAGAATCGTGAAGCGCGCGCGCCATTATCGCTCTATTTTCATATTCCATTCTGTCGCCATCTTTGCTATTACTGTGCTTGCAATAAAATTATCACTAAAAAAAACAGCGACTCCGGCGATTATCTGCAATATCTCATCGCGGAAATTAAGCACAAACGACACTTATTGACCACGCCAGAGGGCAGCAGTAAACCACTCGTTAAGCAGCTGCACTTAGGTGGTGGTACGCCGACATTTTTACGTGATGAAGAGATGAGTCAACTTTGGGCATTTTTGCAGACCCAATTTGAATTCTTACCTGAAGATGAAGGCGACTATTCTATTGAAATTGACCCGCGCGAGCTGGGTGATGACACCTTAAAAACGCTACGCAATCTTGGTTTTAATCGCATCAGCTTAGGGGTGCAAGACTTGGACGAAACGGTACAAATCGCCGTCAATCGCATGCATTCGGCAGAAATGATCGAAAATGTGCTCACTGAAGCGCGCGAGCTTGGTTTTCATTCTATCAATGTGGATCTGATTTATGGCCTACCGCATCAAACGCCTGCGACCTTGGATAAAACCGTACGCCGCATCATCGAGATGTCACCAGATCGTCTGTCAGTCTTTAACTACGCGCATCTGCCAGAACGCTTTAAGGCCCAGCGTCAAATCAAAGAAGCAGACCTGCCAGAGCCGGCGGCTAAGCTTGCGATGCTCGGCAATACCATCAATACGCTGACCGAGGCGGGCTATCAATATATCGGTATTGATCACTTTGCTAAGCCTGATGACGAGTTAGCCATAGCGCAGCGCGAGGGCAACCTACATCGTAACTTTCAAGGCTACACCATCATGGGTGACTGCGACTTGATAGGCTTTGGCGTCTCATCCATCAGTCAAATTGCCAACGCCAATACCCGTTACATTTTGCAAAATGAGACAGACTTACAAGCATATCAAGCCAATATCGATGCGGCAAAAAGCAATCTTGCTGTCATGCCAGCAGTAAAAGTTATCAAGACATCGATTAAAGATCGCTTGCGTGAATATGTGATTATGAAGCTACTCTGTCATGACTATATCGACTTTAAAGACGTGAATCAGAAATTCGGTATCGATGCGATTACTTACTTCATTGATGAGATTCAGCAATTGGGTGAGATGCAAGACGATAAGCTCGTCGATATGGATGCTGCTGGAATTCGAGTCTTACCAAAAGGTCGCCTGCTTGGTCGCAACGTCGCGATGGTGTTTGATGAGTATCTGACAAATAAGCAGCAAAATCGCTTTTCTAAAGTTATCTAACTAGACTGGTTTTTGAGTTGATTATGAGCAATAAAAAAGACCTCAAGCGAGGTCTTTTTTTGGTTTAGCATAAAGGCTGTTAACTACCAAGCTTAAGTTTGAATGATATGATTCATAATTTAAGCACTAAACCTTAAGCTTATCGCCTACCATCCCTTTGACTGTACTGAGGATGTCAGCCGGTAATACCACCATTTTTGCATTGTCAGATTCAGCTAACTGACGAATCGACTTGATATATTGCTCACCGAGTAAATAGACAATTGGCATCTCTTCTGTGCCCATTGCCGCGGTAATCAAACGAATCGACTCCTCTGACCCTTTTGCCAGTACTACCTGCGCTTCAGCATCACGGCGTGAGGCTTCTAGGCGACCGTCTGCCTCTAGGATAGCGGCTTGCTTTTGACCATCAGCACGGGTCACTGTCGCACGACGTAGGCGCTCTGCCGCCGCTTGCTCTTCCATTGACGCTTGCATGGTTTGCGATGGGTTAATATCTTGAATCTCTACGGTTTTTAGGGTGATACCCCAATCTGCAATATCTTCTGAGATGGCATGCTTTAGCTTGGTTTTGATTTCATCACGGCTAGATAATGCACTATCCAAATCCATCTCACCGATGATGGAACGCAAAGACGTCTGCACCAAATTACGAATACCATATTCATAATCTTCGATACCATATACTGCCTTATCAGGGCGCACAATATTAATATAAGCGACAGCATTCGCGATAATAACCACGTTATCGCGCGTGATAACTTCTTGAGACGGAATATCGAGCACGATATCTTTGGTGGTCACCTTATAAGCCACATCATCAACGTAAGGAATAATGAGGTTTAGCCCAGGTTCTAGCGTTTGACTATATTTACCGAGGCGCTGCACGACCCACTTATAACCCTGCGGTACGATCCGCACGCCTTTAAATACGGTAAACACTACCAGCGCGATCAAAACGATCATGACAATACTGAAACTTTCCATATTCCACCTCTATCATTATATTTGCTTAATTATTATATTTACATACTCTTAGGTATCGCTGCCTGCGACTTCATACTACTGACAACCAATTCATTACCAACGATATCGGTCACGATTACCCGATCACCGACGGCCACTTGTTCTCCTTGCGTGCGGCACATCCATTCAGCGGCCCCAACGATAGGCACACTAAACCGTACCATGCCCGCTCTCTCAGGCTGCGGTGGCACGATAATCATACCGGTCTCACCGATAATAACGCTGCCACCCAATCCCGCTTTGGTACGATCTACTGATAAAGGTTTAATAAATTTAAACCATGCCAATAAAAACACCGCAGAAAGTATCAGCCAAATCACAATCTGGATAGTTAACGAAATGGGTAATAGCCACGACAGTGCCGCCACGATGATAGCAGCAGCGCCGAACCAAAGGCTGGCAAATGTCGGAACAAACATCTCGACAATCAGCAGCACAAAACCCAATACCAGCCAATGCCACGGTTCAATCATCCAGAGAGTCTCCATCATTGATATATTCCCTGTCTTTGTCATTCTAGCTTTCAATGTAGCACATTTCTAGCGTGATAATGCCTTAAAAATCATTAATATACTGCTACCGCTTCCCTGAGTAGAAACAAAAGCTCAATAAGTGCTCATGAAAGCCTGAAACAAAAAAAACGACCACATATGTGATCGTTTTTTATTCTATAATTGACTAGCAAGCATTTAGAATTTTAGATGTGCACCAACTGTCATAAGATCTGCATCGCTACCTAACTTATCATATTCAGCTTCTACGCTAAAGTTAGGGTTGACTGAATAACCAAGACCGACACCACCAGCAAGACTCGTATCACTTTCTGAGTAAGTCTCAGTTCTGATTTCAGTGTTACCAACATTGCGGGTAAAGTCACCCTCTATCTCAGTTTTAGCAACCCCTAATTTACCTTTGGCATATAGGCCCGTATTTGGGAACTGATAACGGTAAGTACCGTACGCACCGTAGCTTTTAGCATCGATATCACCGCCACGGTAGTCAGCGTCATCTGAGCCGACATACTCGGCTTCGATACCGAAGTTAGGATCAAAGTTGTACCCACCGTACACACCATAAGCGGTTGGATCATCAGCGCCATCGACGTCTAGGTCAAACTGACCGACTTTGACACCTACGTATGGTTGACCAGCATAGTTGATGGCTGCTTGCGCACTAATACTCATTAAAGAACCAACTGATAATGCGATCAAAGCTTTTTGTAAAGTATTCATCTGTCTTCCTATTAAATAAAACTAAAATGTAGCCTGAGTGGACATAACAGAGCACATAAGTGAGCTGAACTATTGTTGAATTCGCGATTCTAGCAGAAGATTATTTTTAATGCATTCTTTTTTAGTGACTTCAACCGTATTTTTTTCGTACAAAAAAAACGACCGCCAAAGCGATCGTTTTTTATTCTATAATTGACTAGCAAGTATTTAGAATTTTAGATGTGCACCAACTGTCATAAGATCTGCATCGCTACCTAACTTATCATATTCAGCTTCTACGCTAAAGTTAGGGTTGACTGAATAACCAAGACCGACACCACCAGCAAGACTCGTATCACTTTCTGAGTAAGTCTCAGTTCTGATTTCAGTGTTACCAACATTGCGGGTAAAGTCACCCTCTATCTCAGTTTTAGCAACCCCTAATTTACCTTTGGCATATAGGCCCGTATTTGGGAACTGGTAACGGTAAGTACCGTACGCACCGTAGCTTTTAGCATCGATATCACCGCCACGGTAGTCAGCGTCATCTGAGCCGACATACTCTGCTTCGATACCGAAGTTAGGATCAAAGTTGTACCCACCGTACACACCATAAGCGGTTGGATCATCAGCGCCATCGACGTCTAGGTCAAACTGACCGACTTTAACACCTACGTATGGTTGACCAGTATAACCATTGCCATAAGAGACGGCGGCTTGTGCACCCATGCTTACTAAAGAACCAGCGGCTAGTGCGAGTAATGTTTTTTGTAGAATTTTCATTGTATTCTCCTAAGATTTTTTTATTAATTGCTTTTATATGGATTGTGATGGTAAGAGACGACCATAAGAATAGCTATCTCTTATTTTTATAATGAATCAGCCATCTGCCCGATGGCTTAAAACTTTATAACTTTAAACTTTGTGAATTAGAACTTTAGATGTGCACCAACGGTTAGCAACTTGGCATCAACATCGCTGTCCATCATCGCGTATTCAGCTTCGATACCGAAGTCAGGGTTTACTGAGTAGCCTAGACCGACACCGCCAGCGATACCTGTGTCACTTGTAGAGTTTGACACTCTCACTGGACCAGCAGTATAGTCACCTTCTACTTCAGTTTTGGCGACACCGAGTTTACCTTTGGCATAGAGGCCTGTGTTTGGAAACTGATAACGGTAAGTACCGTATGCGCCGTAAGTCTTGGCATCAAGGTCGCCATTGCGGTAATCAGCATCATCTGAGCCGATATATTCTGCTTCAATACCAAAGTTAGGATCGAAGTTATAACCACCGTATACACCATAAGCAGTTGGGTCATCAGCATTGTCAACGTCTAAGTCAAACTGACCGACTTTAACACCTACATACGGTTGACCAGTATAACCGTTGCCATAAGAAACGGCTGCTTGTGCACTGACCGTTAATAAAGAACCAGCTGCTAGTGCAAATAGAGTTTTTTGTAGAGTTTTCATTATTAGCTCCTTCAACTTATGTGGACAAACAAGTTATTTATTTATAGTGGGCGTTTTTAGCCATATCGCCTTGTTTGCTAACGATGGGTATATAGTAACAAAGTATTTCATACAGTCTGTCTGTGTTTGATGGCATCCGGGTTAAGATTTGCAAGCGTTTATCAGCCTATGGGTTACAAACACCGAGATATGAAACTTTTTGTTACAAGTAGCCAATTTGTGCAATACTTCCTACTCATCAAGCACTCTATTCATGCCAAAAAGCCAAAAATAAAAGAAGGAATATTTCAATATGGCAAGTTCTATAGTGGCGCAGCTGCACGAATCATTGATCCATTTGAAGTCCCAGCAGCAATATCGTTGTTTGCCAAGCCTAGAACATCAAGGGCGCTATGTCGTCAGCCAAGGCAAGACACTGCTGAACATTGCCAGTAACGACTACTTAGGCTTGGGTGGTGATACTGAGCTGCAAACTGAGCTCCTTGAGCAGATACAACAGTTACCAGTGGTGAAGCGACCTAAGATGAGTGCGACTTCCTCGCGGCTGCTCACAGGCAACGATACCCAGCTGCAAGCACTGGAATGCGAGCTGCAGGAATGGTATCAAGCCGCTGCATGCAGACAGGATATATCTGCCTCAGAACCAGAATCATACTCAAAGTCAGTATTGGTATTTAACAGTGGTTATCATGCCAATATTGGCATTTTGCCAGCTCTAACGACGTTACCAGTCAAGACGCTGATTTTGGCTGACAAACTGGTTCATGCCAGTATTATCGATGGCATGCGTCTGAGCCAAAGCAAGCTGGTCACCTATCGTCGCTATCGTCACAATGACTATGAGCATCTGGCTACATTTATCGACCAAGCAGATCCAAGTGTTGAGCGTATTATTGTGGTCACTGAGAGTGTCTTTAGTATGGATGGTGACCGCGCTGACTTACAGCAATTGGTACAACTAAAAGCCGCAGACAGCCGCATTGAGTTGTATGTCGATGAGGCACATGCCATTGGTGTCTTAGGAGATACCGGATTGGGGCTCGCAGAAGAAACACAGACGTTGGCGGATATTGATTACTTGGTGGGGATGTTTGGGAAAGCCTTCGCCTCAGTTGGCGCTTATATCATGTGCGATGACATCGTCAAGCAATGGCTTATTAATACCATGCGTCCGCTGATTTTTAGCACTGCCCTACCACCTATCAATCACGCCTGGACCCGCTTTATTTTAGCAAAAATGCCAAACCTCATGGACCAACGTGCTCACTTGGCTCAGATCTCTGTAAAGCTCAGTCAAGCCATTGCACAACGACATCACACCTCGCCAATCACTCAACATATCCGCTACGACTCACCCATTATCCCCTATATACTGGGCGATAATGAACGTGCTATTGCCAAAGCGCAACAATTACAAGCAGCAGGGTTTTACGCGCTGCCCATCAGACCACCTACCGTTCCTGCGAACACCGCTCGTATTCGCTTGGTCATGAATGCCAAACTAACCAACGAAGACTGCGAGCAGTTGATAGAACAATTATAAGTCTGTCATCTAACCGAGATGTCAGTCCTACTATCGACCGATAATGGACTTACTTGGATGTAATAAGCCGTATGAAAACACTCGACATACCTAACGACCTCAGTGCTAGGAAACAAATCATCGCTCGCCATTTTGCCAGTGCCAGCGACTATGACCAGCATGCCAATATTCAGCAGCAAGCCTGTCAATACTTATTAGCTAATATCGCCCATATGCAGCAAGACAGTGTGTTAGAAGTGGGAGCAGGCACTGGTCAAATGACACGCCTACTAGCAGCCCATGTGCAAAGCCAGCGTTGGCTGATCAATGAGCTGTGCACTGAACAGGCTGCTACCTTGCAATCAATTTTACCAACTGCCGATATAGCGATTGGCGATGCTGAAACTATGGAGTTGGAAGAAAAGCATAGCTTGATAATCAGTGCCAATGCAGTGCAGTGGTTTGATAATCCGTTGAATTTTGTCACGCAATCAGCACACCGTCTACAGACTTCAGGTCAACTACTCTTCAGCACCTTTACGCCCAATAATTTTTTGCAAATTAAAGCGCTAACGGGTCAAGGCCTTGATTACCCAGATATCACTGAATGGCAGTCAGTATTAACGAATGCTGGCTTTGAGCATATCGAGCTTTCAATTGAGCGTTTCGACTTACCATTTATCAGCCCTTATGCTGTGTTGAAGCATATGAAACTTACGGGTGTGTCGACCAGCCAGACACAAGTACAATCAAACAGTACCCAGCCCTTTATGTGGACAAAGGCGGGTCTGCAACAGTTTGAGTCAGAGTATTGGCAGCATTTTTCTGCAAAAAACGAAGATGGCCAGCCTTGTGTTAATTTGACTTATGAAGTACTGACCGTGAGTGCTTTTAAACCCTAAATAAGCCATATAGTGAGTGAAAAGTAATATCGAACCATCACGCACTGCTGATATATATTTTTCTTGCTTGCTGTGCCTGCGCAGACAGAGGCGACAAAAAATTTATATCAGCAATGCCGTCACGTTTTTAGGATGTTTTGACTATTAGTACTAACAGAAATCATAGCCATAAAAAAACGCACCCCGAAGAATGCGTTTTTTGTTTTAACTGCGTTTAGTTACTAAATCACAATTATTTCTTATCTTCGTCTACTTCAGTAAACTCAGCATCGACTACGTCATCGTCGGCTTGGCTGCTATCTGCTGCACCGTCAGCACCTTGTTGGAACTGGCTTGGATCCATACCTTCGGCGCCAGCGCCTGCATCAGCATAAATCTTCTGACTGACTGGTAAGAAAGCATTGTCTAACGCTTCAAGCTTGGCTTTGATGTCATCATGGTCGTCTTCTTTTGCCGCTGCTTCAAGCTCAGTGATAGCCGTTTCTACTGTTGATTTTTCTTCATCAGTGACCTTATCTGCGGCTTCTTTCAGTGCTTTTTGTACAGCATGAATGCGGCCATCTGCTTCGTTACGAACTTGGGCAAGGTTAGCGAATTTCTCATCTTCAGCAGCATTGGCTTCAGCATCACGAACCATTTGTTCAACTTCTTCGTCCGACAAGCCAGAATCCGCTTTGATTTGGATACTTTGTGCTTTACCAGTACCTTTGTCCGTTGCTGAGATGTTCATGATACCGTCAGCGTTGATGTCAAAAGACACTTCAATTTGTGGTAGACCACGTGGTGCTGGTGGAATGTCCGTCAAGTCAAAACGACCAAGCTGTTTATTTTGGTTAGCGATTTTGCGCTCACCTTGATACACCTGAATGGTTACTGCTGGCTGGTTGTCTTCAGCCGTTGAGAATACCTGTGATTTCTTAGTCGGAATCATGGTGTTTTTCTCGATCACTGGCGTCATCACACCACCCATTGTTTCGATACCAAGGGTCAATGGTGTTACATCAAGTAGCAATACGTCCGTTTTTTCACCAGACAATACCGCGCCTTGAATGGCCGCACCAGCAGCAACTGCTTCGTCAGGGTTCACATCTTTACGTGGCTCTTGACCGAAGAACTCTTGTACTTTTTGTTGTACTAGCGGCATACGAGTCTGACCACCAACTAAGATGACGTCATCGATATCGCCAATTTTTAGGCCAGCATCTTCAAGGGCAATTTTACAAGGACCCATGGTGCGTTGTACTAGCGCTTCCGTCAAGCTCTCAAGTTTTGAGCGGCTGATAGTCACGACCAAATGCTTAGGACCACTGCTATCAGCAGTGATGTACGGCAAGTTTACTTCCGTGCTTTGAGCACTTGATAGCTCGATTTTTGCTTTTTCTGCGGCTTCTTTTAGACGCTGCATCGCAAGAGAGTCACCTTTTAGGTTGACGTCTTGGTCTTTTTTGAACTCGTCTACTAAGAAGTCAATCAATGCTGAGTCAAAGTCTTCACCACCAAGGAATGTATCACCGTTGGTTGCTAGTACTTCAAACTGCTGCTCGCCATCGACATCAGCGATTTCGATGATTGATACGTCAAAAGTACCACCACCTAAGTCATATACAGCAACCGTACTGTCGCCTTGCTTTTTGTCCATGCCATAAGCAAGGGCCGCTGCTGTTGGCTCGTTGATGATACGTTTTACATCAAGACCGGCAATTTTACCCGCATCTTTGGTTGCTTGACGCTGTGAATCATTGAAGTAAGCCGGTACCGTTACTACTGCTTCAGTCACGCTTTCACCAAGATAGTCTTCAGCTGTTTTTTTCATTTTTTTCAAGATTTCAGCAGAAACCTGTGGTGGCGCTAGTTTTTTGCCGTTGACTTCTACCCATGCATCACCGTTGTCTGCTTTGGCGATTTTGTAAGGCACCATGCCGATGTCTTTTTGCACGACTTTGTCATCAAAACGACGACCAATCAGACGCTTAATCGCAAACAAAGTATTGTTTGGGTTGGTGACGGCTTGACGCTTGGCTGACTGACCAACGAGAATTTCGTCATCCTTATAGGCGACGATCGATGGTGTAGTACGAGTACCTTCAGCATTTTCGATGACTTTAACCTTGTCACCTTCCATCACTGCCACACATGAGTTGGTTGTACCTAAATCAATACCAATTACTTTACCCATAATCAATTGCTCCTAATTTGTTTTTAAATATAAATGTTTGTATTGCTAACCGTATGGGTTGCCTGCACTTATTCAGCCATGCTGTATGAACCATACGGAACTTTACATATCAAACCTTTGCATATCAGACCATAGTCGGTCACTTGTTGCTTTATATCGGTTTGACCGTACATTTTTTCAAGTCAATAACCACGCAAACACAGTCTTTTGTGTGATTTTTTGTCAAAACCCTTAATTTAAGTAAGGTTTAACCATTTAAAATCAAGTGCTAAGTCCTATTGACCGACACGAACCATCGCAGGACGCAAGAGGCGGCCATTCAAGCTATAACCTTTTTGCAGTACTGTACCGACGGTATCCGCTTCAGCGTCTGGGTCGATGCCTACCGCTTCATGAAAATCAGCGTTGAACTTTTCACCTTGTGGTTCAACCACTTCTACGCCGTTTTTATTCAAGACAGCGACCAATGCTTTGTGAGTCAGTTGCACCCCTTCGGCGACTGGATCATTTGCATTCGCACTTTCGATAGCACGCTCTAAGTTATCAACGATTTCTAACAACTCTTTGGCAAATTTTTGTAGGGCGAATTTTTTACTTTTATCCGCTTCTTGTTCCATACGTTTTTGCGCATTATAGGCTTCAGCGTTGGCACGGGCGGTACCTTCTTTGGCCTGCTTAACCTCGCCTTCTAACTCAGCGATACGCGCTTTAAAGGTGTCGATATCGATGTCATTTTCGATCGTCTCATTGGCATCAGCGTCTGAGTTGTTTTTTGGATCAAATTCTTTCATGGTTTCTTCTAAAATACTCTCAGCGTGCTCAATATTGTCATGCGACACATTGTGCTCAGGGGATTCGTGATTGTTATTCTGCTCGCTCATGGTAGCTCCTTAGGATTATTAATAATAAAGGTTGGTTTTAAGGCACGTTAAACTGACCAAACACTGGTCATTGTGCTGTTATTAATGGCCTAACTGTTTTCGTTCATTCTTTTTGTAAATGCGCTTCAATAGCTGCTTGATAAAGGTGATGAGCATAAATTTCAAGCCTAACCTAAGGAATTTTTTGTTTTAGCAGGATAAATCATTGCAAGGCGTAGGGATTATCGTCACTAACACTATAAAAAGCACTCAACGTTAAGATAAATGACGGGTACAAATGATGATGTTTTTGTCACCGAGCCACGCTTAACTTTATGGTGACCAGCTTTTAAGATAGATTGGAATGTAGGGTCTGTTGAACACTCAAATGTGGCACTGGCAGTGGCTATTTTTTAGACAATACGCAGTGAAATTTTTGACGCCTAGTCATTCCAGGTTAGATAATTTCGCCATGTATTGGCAAAAAATAGCCCTGCCCCAAAGGGCTGATGCTAAAACCACCCCAAACGTTGTTGTAAACCTAGCTAAGGTCTCGACATTCTCGTCGGTTTACGCCTAGTTTGATGCGATTTTAGCGATCAGCAGTCCTAATATTTGAATATTCAACAGACCCTCATATAAATCTTATGATTAACTGCTATATTAATCGTTCACTTATAAAGCCGATTAACTTTGTTTAAACATCGATTACAAGAGAGGGTTTATGCCTATTTTACCAGTGCCATCGCTCAATGCTTTATTGACAAAAACGCTTAAGACCGTCAAAACAACAGCCGCTAAAAATGCGCACCAGCATCATGTTTTGCACCATACGCTAAAAGGGTTGGATAATCTGCCAACGCCGCTACTCGAACGAGTTAATCACCAATTAAAAGCGTCTACAGCGGAGCAATATCCCCTCGCTGACGCCCATCTGCGCCTGATACTTGCGGTCAGTAATAAGCTCAAGCGCCCATTAGCACTGGATAAGCTACCCAACCTACGGCAGAAATTTGGTACAGATGCGGTGTCGTTGCAAGCGCCTAGCGTTTGGCAACAAAATGCGAATGTCTCAGGAAATTCAGAGAACGCCGTCAGCTGGCAAGATAGAACCATTGCCAACGCTGACGGTGGTGACATGACCGTGCGCTGCTACCAGCAGACGAAGCAGAATAATGAGAGAAAAAGTGCGGATGAAGTCGCCATGCTGTTTTTTCATGGCGGCGGATTTTGTATTGGTGATATCGACACGCATCATGAGTTTTGTCATACGGTCTGCGCCCAAAATGGCTGGGCAGTCGTGAGCGTCGACTACCGCATGGCACCTGAATATCCAGCGCCAACAGCCCTTAAAGACTGTCTGTCGGCGTATGCTTGGTTGGCTAAACATTCTCAGTCACTTGGTGCATTGCCATCGCGCATCGTATTGTCTGGTGATAGTGCGGGTGGTTGCTTGGCAGCACTGGTGGCGCAGCAGGTTATTAAGCCTATCGATGCACTATGGCAAGATAATAATCAAACTGCTGAGACTGATAAAAAAGCCAATGATACTTTTAAAAATTCACTGGCTGATTTGCCGCGACCTTTAGCTCAATTGCCGCTCTACCCTGTCACTGATTATGAGGCTGAATATCCGAGTTGGGAGCTTTATAGTGAAGGCTTGCTGCTCGATCACAACGATGCAAACGTCTTTAATACTGCCTACACTCAGCATAGTGGTCTAGCGCAGTCTCACCCGCTTATCTCAGTCATGCACGGTGACAATGCGCACCTGTGTCCCAGCTATGTCGTCGTTGCGGAATTAGATATCTTGCGAGATGAAGGGCTGGCTTATGCTGAGCTTTTGCAAAAAGAAGGCGTTAAGGTAGAAACTTATACAGTGCTAGGCGCACCGCATGGTTTTATTAACTTGATGAGTGTCCATCAAGGTCTTGGCAATCAGACAAGCTATATTATCAAGGCGTTTGCTTGTTTTGTGCAAGACCTACTGACCAGTGAGGGTGATGAGCCAAATCTCTGAGCGCGAGCCCAGTCGAAACGGAATGCCCCAAAAGCCGTAACCAGATGACACCACAAAGTGACTGTCATTGATAACCTCATAGCCATAACCCAAGCGGTTGATGGCACTGACAATGAAGTTGGCGGGGAATATCTGACCGTTATGGGTATGCCCAGAGAGCTGCAAATCAATCGGCATTTGGCTGTGCTCAGCAATATCACTTGGTCTGTGGTCTAACAATATCAGCGGCTCAGCGCTATTGACCTGCGCCAGTAGCTCAGTCGTCGGGACGCGCTGACGCTTATGATTGTCGAAGCGTCCCATCAGCCAAAACGCTTGCCCTTGGTGCGTGAGGCGTATGACTTCGTCATTTAATAACTGCACGCCAGCAGTACGCAACGCTTGGACAATTGGCTGCTCGTGCCCGTACAAATCATGATTGCCTAAAGTTGCATAGACCCCATACGGCAGGCTTTTGCATAACTCAGCCAAGTTTTCTGCCATTTTATATGTGGTAAATGCCTGTATATTGTCATCCATGATATCGCCTGGCATCAGCAATATGTCTGCTTTATGCTGCACAATAAGACGATGCAGCCTATCTATTGCGCCAATCCCAAACAATCTCCCGATATGCAAATCGCTAGCGACCGCAATACGTAGCGGCTTGACCAAAGGCTTATCAATATCAATAGATAACTCACGCACCACAGGCGCATAAGCGCTGTATAGAGCATAAACAAATAACCCGATAAATACTGCCAATGCCAATATGCGCAACCCAAAATCGACGGTAGCCGATGTAGCCAGCACATCACCGGTTAGCAATGTGATTAGCCAATAGCCACCATAAAATAAGCTGGTAACTAAAGCCGTCAATAGCATAAAGTGCATGGCCAACATCCAACCACTGATCCAGCGATAGCTATTGGCAAATGCTCTATTGACACTGAGTAGCAGCAAAGCATTAGTAATAACAAATATGATGACCCATACCGAAGTTTGCAAACCTGCTGTCTGCCAAGGTTGTAACCACCATTGCACGCTTAGAGCAGCGCCGACACTAAAGAGCTGCAATAGCGCAAAAATGGTAATGAAAAATGCGTAGCGCATGAAGAATCCCTGAGTATGATGGTGTCAATGCAGTATGTTTTTAGCTAACCAGACAAGCAAAGTAGCTATTAACCAGCCTAACAGCAAATAAAAGCCTCTACCATTTAGATATGGTAGAGGCTTTATCATAAGGGTAACACTTTTTATTTAAATAGCTCATACACCAGACTGCAACGTAATTATCCAAACCTCAGAACGCGTACCCAGTCTAAATGGTACGGGACCGATGCCATAACCAGAGGTCACCAAAAACTGCGTATCGGCTATTTTTTTGCTGCCATAGTTTAGCGGTGTCAACCAATCCATCAGCGTCGTTAACGGGAATATCTGCCCGCCATGGGTATGCCCAGACAGATGCAAATCGACTGGCAGGGCGCTGACCTCATCCATCGCGCTAGGACGATGTTCTAAAAATAGCACTGGTTTATCTGTCTGTACTTGCGTTAATAACTCCTCAGCTGACAGTCTGGTACGATCGATGTCATCTGAGCGCCCTACCAGCCATACTGAGTCATTTAATAGTACACTCTCATTATCAAGCGCTTTGATGCCAGCCTCTTCCACCGCTTGAGTGATCTGCTTTTCATAACCAAAATAATCGTGATTACCTAAAGTCGCATAAACGCCAAGCGGTGCCTTTAGCTTTGATAGCTGCTCATGCATATTCGTATTATCGTAAGCAATGGTATTGTCATTCATAATGTCGCCAGCGATAACCACGACATCGGGATGTTGCGCATCGATAAGGCTTACCATTTTCTTTATCTGTCGATTGCCAAACCATCTGCCCAGATGCGTATCAGAGACAAGCGCGATATCCATTGGCTTATCCAGCGTCTTATCTATAGTGACTGTTAAACGATGTACGACGGGCGAATAAGCATTAAATACCGCTAAGCTAACAATGGCGACATAAACTGTAATGGCAAAGGTACGCAAGAGTATTGGACGAGATTTTCGCTTAAAAAGCTGATAAACGAGTAGCGCCACCGCAGCCGTTATCAGACCAGCATAAAGCATAAAACCTTGCAAAATACTGACGACTAGATAGACATGAAAGCGCTCACCCCAAAACTCAGTCAAACCATAAATGAGAGCACTATTATTAATAACAAAGACAGCTGCTACCAGTGCAGCTTTTGCAGCAGTAGTTTTTGGCTTTACAAACCAGCAAATAAGAACGCTGGTCATAACAGCTAGCAACTGAGTAAAAACGATGAAGAACCACATAGTAAGGTCTAATCAGATAAAGATAACGCTATCTTACGTCAAAAGCTGGATGCTCTGAATGTATTGTCTTTTTTTCCACAAAAACTTCATATGCTTTGCCTCTAAAGTGCTATTGCCACAAAACTAAATAGTGGCCAATAAAAGCCCTTTAACGTTTGTCTGGTGCTATTTTACAGACGCCATTGTCACAAGCTTGCATCAGCGCTTTGCCATAGAGCAACTTGGTCATCCAATTCGGAATTCTATAACGATTGCGCGCGACATACGGATAAGCAAAGTCACCCAGTTGTTTGATCACTGGCAAAAATAACAAGGGTGACCATTTCACGCCGCCCGTTCTGTAGAGCAGTCGTACGGCATCCATGTGCGTATACCAGTTATCGTAGCTGTCTTGCACACACATATAAGTCATCGCATCCTCACGGCTAAATCCTGCGGCGGCTAAATTATCAAGCCCCTCTTTCACAGGAACTAAGCGTATCTTCTCCGGCTGACGCACTTGCATATTGTGCGCCTCGGTGCTACATATGACGCATGCATCGTCGTAGTACATGGTGATGGATAAATGTGCTTGCTCTCTATAACTGTTGATATGATTTTGAATAATCATCTTATGACTCCTTTCTGAGTGATATAGTCAATCCTATATAAATCAGATACGGTGTCAGGCTCGCTTAGTCTACTATTTGTAGTACTTTCACTCGCCTTCCTTGTATCCAAATTATATTGAACCGACTATGGCTAAACATCAAAGTGATGCGAATGGGCATTGGATTTTTCAGTCACCCTAGACTCTTGATACTGATTGACTGGGGCTAAAAAGGGAATTACTGGCTGCTGCGTCCACTGCGGGGCAATAGCATCTAAACGCTTGGCCAGCATCGGTAAATGGTTGGTCGGCACCGCTGGAAACAGATGATGTTCGATGTGATAGAGCAAGTTAAAAGTCAGTAAATTAATCAATGGATGACGCTCACTACGGGCATATACTATCTCATCACAGCCATGATGGACGCTCCATACAGCAAAGAACCCCACCATCGTATTGGCCAATATCATTACCAATACGTGATACATCAATATAGGATGCATCGTGATAAAAGCGGTGGCAATCACTGCGAAAATAAGCAACATATCAAGGGCAACAAGAATACGATTGCGGCGGCTACCATGCGTTAAGCCAAACCACTGAATCGCTATCGAAAAAATTCCGCCGCCTAATATCGCTTTATACCAAGGCAGACGTGCCCAATTACCCTCAACGTCACTCTCTCCCAGCGGATCTCTATGATGATTAAGATGAGTATGCCGAATGGCATGCGTACTACAAAGCATAGTGATACTCAGCATAAATAGCATGAGCTTTGTGGCGACTTTACTCACACCTAAAGTACGGTGATAGCAATCATGGGCTTGTCTAAGTGCGGCGGTAAAAAAGAAAAACGTTGCAGCCAGCGCAAGTAGCCAAAATCCCTGCCACGCGCTCCACCATGACAATAATAAAAATGGTAACGATAAAAAGATATTATAAACCGTCTCAGTGGGCTTGAGCTGACGCAAATCTTGCCATTCAATATTGGCTAACGAAGGATGACGCATGATGTTCTCCTTGCTTTGTGATAAGCAGTAGCGACTCAAATTAAGCAACCACTTGTTTAGTAATTATAATTTCATTTTACTTTATTTCTGTCAAAAGTGAAATAACTATTTAAATTTTATTTGTATTTAGGTAATGCGATAAGACCCGTAATCACAGCGCTGATACCACCTGTCAAAACCTGCATAATAAGAGGTAGCTCTAGTAAAGATAGAAAGGCAAAGCCCATAAAACCACCCGTAATTAAAGAGATAAGAAGGCCTTTATAATTACAGTGAGCATTTACTTGCGCAAGAATCCAGCCTGTAAATAATGAAGATAACAGTCCTAATATAAATCCAAAAATTATATAGAAAATCAGCGCAAACCCTAGCAGCCAAACTATATTAAATACAGTGATAAAATAGGCGTTAGTAATATTGAATATTTCGGAACCACCAAAATTATAGTCATTAAACAAGACATCAGGTACTGCTACGCTTAACCATAGAAATATCCCACCCAGTGCCCCGCCAAATTGTGCATATTGATTTATTACTTTACCTTTAGGATAGCTAGGTGTTTTGACTGTACTAAACTCAATATCACTCATAAAAACCTCTATGTTGTTTCACATGAAACAACATATCATATAATTAATAATACTGTTTCACATGAAACATGCCACTCACTTACGACTTCTGCTGTTCTAATGCTTGTTTAAGTGTCGGCTGCTGGAACTCATACCCTGCATCTAATAACGCTTGCGGTAATACTTTTTGCCCATCTATTAGTAGCGTCGACATCTCACCAAACATCAGCTTAAGTAAGAAATTCGGTAGGGTAAAGAATGTCGGACGGTGTAACCATGACCCCAGTGTTTTGGTGAAAGTATGATTGTTCACGGGATTGGGTGCGGTTAAGTTGTACACAACCGCTGTTGTGTCATTTGTAGTCTGTTGGGTGTTTTCATGCATGGCTTGAGTGCTCACATCATCAGCTAGATGCTTCTCAATGATAAATATCGCTGCCCCTACCCAGTCCTCACGGCTGACCCAACTCATGATTTGCTGACCATCACCCAATTGTCCACCGACGCCCATCTTAAACGGGGTTAATAGTTTACCGAGCATGCCGCCTTTAGGATGAATGACAACACCAGTACGCACGATAGCCACAGACACGCCATAATCGTTTGCTGTCAACGCCAGTTGCTCCCATTCATCACATAATCGATGAGCAAAATCGGTTTCAAAACCACTGCTTTCGGTAAGAGGTTTGTCACCTTGAGTCCCATACCAACCAATCGCTGAACCGTTGACCATTAGCTTGGGTTTAATACTGGTACGCTTAATAAATGCCAATAGAGATTCGGTAGGCTTAATACGGCTGGCGAGCAATTGCTCTTTGCGCGCATCGCTCCAGCGCGAGTCAGCGATACCTGCCCCTGCTAGGTTTAAAACAACCTCAAAGCTTTTATCTGAGCTCGCCAGCTCATCATAAGTCATCATGTCGATATCATTCGGATGGGCTTGGCTGCTATCACGCGTCAGCCAAGTAATGTGCAGCGCTTTATTTTGGGCACGGTAACGCGCCATAATCTCATTACTAAAGGCACTGCCTAAAAATCCTGAGCCACCACTGATTAAAATATTCATGTCCTATTCCCTATATTTTTTGCTTATCGTTTAGTAAAACTTAATTCGCTATAGTCATCGTCTTCTTTTTTAACTTTTATATCAAAACGACTTTTACATGCTTTTGGTAAAGCAATACAGCCAGCGATAGCTGCATTGATAGCGCCAAATAGTCCTATACCAATCATAAAGGCCAGTAGCACCCCAACCTCTATCAATGAGTTTATGCCTAAATATAGGATGATTGCGCCCATATAACCTGCTGACGTTATAAACCCAATCAAAAATGTCGTGCGTAGACTCTTATGATCACCGCGCCATATATTCTTATAAGCGACAAGAATACCCGTCAATAAAGCAGGAATAAAACCAAGCAGACCAACATATAGCAATGGCTGATAACCAATCTGCGCAAAATCCGCATTCCTAAAAATGAATAACAAACCTAGCTCTGCAATCACTCCACCAACCATACTACCAAGCCCTGCAAACAAAATAATCACTGATAAGTAAGGGTAAGCACCTACATTGTTATTCGTTTTCATGATATTTATCCTATTAACATTGGTCGTTAATTGAGTATAAATACGACGTTGGCAAAGCCAGTGAAATTACTGTGGATAATGGGTGGATAAGTAATAAGTATCTTGATTTCATTTAGTCTACTGATTAAGCAAAACGTTTACGAATAGGACACTCACTATCATTATTATTTTGAGATTTATTCTTTAATTTGTTCCAACGATGATTAATAAAGTCCATCGCAACAGCAGTATTTGGCAATACATGCGCTTTGGTCAAGTGTGATGCTGCCTCATCTAAACGCTTGGCTAATTCAGGTAAATGGTTGGATGGTACAGCAGGGAAAAAATGATGCTCTGCGTGATATAACAGGTTAAAAGTTAGTAAATTGATCACTGGATTACGCTCGGTGCGAGCGATTGTCTCATCACAATCATGGTGCACGCCCCACACAGCAATGATACCAACGCTAGCATTGGCCAACATCATGGTCAGTATGTGGTACATCAATACTTGCGCTAACATGGTCAGAGCAGGAACAGCGACAGTAAATACGGTCAGTACGAGGGCAACCAAGACGACTAAAGCAATCAAGCCAAATTCTAGCCAAGCCAAGCTTTGATTGCGACGGCTGCTTAAACGCAGTCCTTGCCGATAGATAGCGAGCCGATAAGTTATCCCGCCGAGCAGTGCTTGCCACCATGACACATTTGCCAGACTGCCTTCAATATCACTATCGCCCAGCGGATCACGATGATGTGCCATGTGAGTGGCTCGAATGCTGTGCAAGCTGGTCATTAATAGTACGCTAAGCAATAATAATATGGCAGTGGTCGTACGCTTACCTGTCCCCAAACTATGATGATAGCCATCGTGCGCTTGACGGAATGCAGCAGCAAAAAACAAATAAGAAGCGCCGCATGCCAGTACATACCATGATTGGCTGGCGAACCACCAAGACAGTAGTAAGAACGGATATGGCAAAATAACATTGTAAGCGATTTGACCGCGCGTTAACTGACGCAAGTCTTGCCACTCGATTGAAGCAATAGCCTTTTTAATGACTTGCTCTTTATTAGCGTGTGTTTGATTGACTGTCATTTTACACATCCATTTGTCATTGATATTTTTATTGAAACTCGTATCACTTAAACTTAGCTGGACTTTATATCTATTACATAAATTTCTGTCTAAACAGAAATAGTTACTTAAATTTTTTATTTTAGATCACACAGCTTACTATTAACGTAAAACCTTTTTAATACTAGCGCCCAATTTGAGGACTTTTTTAAGGATACTTGTGGGTAGCTTCAGCATCTCAGACGACCATGTGGTCAGCGTGTTGACGAACTCTTGGGTATCCTTTATCCGCGCTTTTACTTCGCTATTTTCATGCTCAAATTCAGGACTGTCCATAAGTTCTTGTAAGAACTGCACCGTTGGCTCAAGCTCACGTTTTTGACGCTCAACGACGATAATACGTGCCAACTCCCAAACGTCGGTATTAGTCGTAAAATGATCGCGACGATCGCCCAATATCGATACTTTCTGTACTAGCCCCCAGTTTTGTAGCTCTTTAATACTGTTTGAGACATTAGAGCGCGCAACGCCAAGCGTCTCGGTAATCTCTTCCGCATTGAGCGGCTTACCGATGATATAAAGCAATGCATGAATCTGTGACATAGTGCGATTGACACCCCACTGTGAGCCCATTTCACCCCAATGTAAGATAAATTTTTCGGTCACAGGATTTAGTTTCATAGTATTTATTCGCTTAATATTTCATATAGTTTGGCTAATTTCTTAGTTCATATTGCATCATTCTTTTATTTCTGTCAATAATGAAATCAGAGAGTAATATCTATTGCTTGATTGCCATGCTCTAACGGACGATTAAACCTGTGATTGCATCACGTATTTGACTGGGTAAGGTATAGCCTAACGTCTCCGCCTGTAAGTAGCGGATTTGCTCGTCAAAATACCCATAAGCATCCGTAAGAGTCATAGCAGGCGGTTGCCCTGATGGATTGCAGCTTGTAGAAACCAACAGTCCAAAGGGATTATGCGCGCTGACCAACTGCTGGCATAGCTGACGGATAATGGGGTGAGCGATAACTCTGACCGCAACTGTCCGATGCTGCCCGGTTATCCAAGGAGGAATAGTAGTAATCAGCGCCTGCGGAATGGGTAACAACCAAGTGTGCGCTTGTTTGCATTGTAGCTTTATATTGTCACTATCCGTCTGCCAGCTATTAATGATTTGTTGGCGCTGACTGTCTTCTAAAGTATCTAATAAGGGCGCTAAACGCTCAGCACTGTCAGTAACGACAATCATACCTTTAGCTTTTGGGCGCTGCTTGATATCCAAAATACGCTGCACGGCTGCCTTATCATAAGCATCACAACCTATCCCCCAAACGCTTTCGGTTGGATAAGCAAGTAACTGTCCTTCTTTTAGCCACTTGGCAGCTTGAACGACAGAATCAGTAGTAAAGGATGCGGATTTTTTCATGACTTGAAGGCTTCGAAAAGGTAGGAGTTTAAGCATTAATAATAACATAGGAGAGAAGCTGACTAAGTGAGCGACATTTAAATATTTATAAAATTGGGCTGACCTTAGCACCATTAGAAATATCAAAGCATAGCTATCGTTGTAAACACCCAAATAGCCTATACGCGTAAATAACGCCCACCTTGCACGCTGATGACGCCTAGTAACTCAAGCTCCATCAATTGTCCGATCAGCTGCGGTGGCGTAAGCTTGGTACTGACTAACAACGCATCTAAATCTTGTCCATGCCAATCAAGCTGCTCATAAACCAGCGTTAAATGCTCAGGGGCGACGATAGCGCTTTTAGGAGATTTGATATTAGACGGTATCGGTTGGCTCACCGCTGGCACAGAATCTGTCTCTGCAGCATTAGCAGACTGACCGTTAGTCGAGGGCTTATGGTTTGAGTTGGTCGTCTGTGCTGTTGGTCGATAGCCATTATTGCCATAAGCCAGCTGACCATTGACGTCCTCAATGACTTGCTGAGGATGATAAATCAACGTCGCGCCTTCACGTATCAGATGGTGGCAGCCCTCAGCATTGCTATTATCAATATGACTGGGAATCGCAAAGACTTGCTTGCCCTGCTCTGAGGTTAGGCGCGCAGTAATCAACGAACCACTTTGGATAGTCGCTTCGGTGACAATAGTGGCTAAGCTGAGACCTGCCACCAAGCGATTGCGCCGTGGAAACGTATGCTTGTGCGGCGGCGTATCCGGCAACAGCTCACTGATAATACAGCCACCTTGCTCGATAATTTGCGCAAATAATTTATCATGATGATTGGGATAATACACTTCAATACCAGTGCCCATCACCCCAATGGTTCGACCTTGATAATCAGCATCTGTCTGCGCCAGTGCTCCTAAATGGGCGCGCTTATCCACACCCATGGCCAGACCGCTAGTGATGATATACCCTGCCTGTGCTAAATATTGTGCCATATCAAAAGTAATTTTTTGCGCATGGGCGGTGGGTTTGCGACTGCCGACGATGGCAATTTGTGCTTGCTGCAAACGCGCGCGCTGGCCACGATAAAACAACAGCGGCGGCGGATCGTATATTTGTAGGAGTTGGGCGGGATAATCAGGCTGGTCGGCAAATAGCAGACCGTAGCGCCCCTCGATGAGCGCTTGCTGAATTTTATCGATACTGGCTTGTGTTTGCGCTGGCTGTTCATGGCGGGCAAGATGCGTATGATGAATACCCAATTGCCGCCAAGCGTCTACTTTGGCTTGCCAAGCAAGCTCTGCTACCCCAAAAGAAGTCATAAGCTTATGATAAGCCGATAATGACGCGTTCACCTCAGTCCACAGCGCCAATATTGCGCGCTGCTCGTCGGATAACATTGGAGAAACTGCCGTCATAATAGTCTGACTCGCATTTACGGATTCAACTGACTTAAGAAGTCTGGCTTATAGATAAGGGGGTGGTAGTAGCTGATCACCCACGTTGAGCGGTAGCTCAGAATCAAGCACATAGGCGTAGCTAATATTATCAAAAGTATTGAACACCATCACCATGCCGCTCTGCTCACTGGGCAAGCGTACAGAGGCATCATTATCTTTGGTATCGCGTACCAACGCCCCTTTTTGATAGACAGTCAATACATCACCGGGTTTGGCACCATCAGTGTGACCCAAATTAATCGCGACCACACTACCCTTCGCCGCAGAACTGATTGAGTCCATGACACGAACAATCATACCGCCACGGCTAACGGTTGCAGGCGTTGGGTAAAATACGGGCGGGATAGAGTTGTTCAGCTCAACAAAAACGCGATCACCTTCACGGACTTCTTTGCCGTAGCTGTCGGTAAGCTGCAAGCTTGTGACGCCATTACTTTCTGTAGACGTAACCAATCCAGTCGCTACTTGGGTGACTTCAAGTCCGATGACTTGCTGAGTTTTTGGCTCAACATACATCTCGCCTTCACGGTAGATGCCATAACGCTGTCCAACGATAAGTGAGACGCCTTTGGCATAAACTTTGTCACCGCTTGCCGTGATTAAGTTACCTTTTTTAGACGCTAATATATAAGGCGTGGTATTAAAATCTGCTGGATTAACAATGATCGTTTTATCCAGCCAATGCTGGATCGCAGACCATGGAATAGGCGGAATGCTATTGGCCGTCGACGTGACTGATACGGAGGTGGTGACTGATGTGCCGGTTAATTGTTTTTCAATACCAGCACAGCCTTCACCTGTATCCACACCAACTAAAGTCTTACCTTGTATCACGCACAGAATAAGAATATCGTTAGGATAAATAAGGTTAGGGTTTTTGATTTGCTTATTGGTTGCCCAAATCTCTTTCCAGCGCCATGGACTGTCTAAATAGCGTCCTGAAATGTCCCATAAGGTATCGCCTTTTTTGACAATATAACGATTGGGCGCATCTGCTTTGATGGTTGGTGGTGGATTGTTAGCGTGGGCAGTGGTCATCAGCATGGCACTACTAAATGTCGTGATCAACAGTGCTTTTGCTATCGTTTTTAAGCTCATCTTCATTGTTATATCCACAATATGTACCGCTGTTGTCGCCACAATTAATACCATTTAGACCCTTTATTTAATCTTAAGCCTTGAGCATTATTAAAATTAATGACAAGCATAAAAGGGCTTAACAGTACGGTTATCATAACGCCTATAGGGCAGCTGTTCAGTGTAATTGGCTGGTGGGATTGCTAAAAAAGCGTCTAGCAAAATGATGAGTCGCCGACGCTGTTTCTAATATTACAATTATATCTACCATAACACAATCATAAACACTTTATTACAATGGCGTAACTTTTATGTGGACGCTTGTTTAATGGTTAAACAAAGCTAATAACAAGTCCAGCATTAATTCAGGCTGGATTTGGCGTCACATGTTGACGAATTTGCTCAGCGACCAGCTCAGCGTTGTTATCCAGCACCACCACGTGCTGTGGTAAGCTCTCCAAGCCTTCGGTATGCGCTGGCCGAGCAATGTCTATTGGCCCAATCGCTTCAACGATTGTGTCAGCAAATTTGACGGGTAACGCTGTCTCCGCACAGACAATGATTTCACCCTCTAACTGTAGCTCTTTAGCAACCTTGATACCGTCAGCTGTATGCGGATCAACTAGCTCACCATGCTGCTCATAAAGCGCTTTAATGGTTTGCAGGCGGTCGCTATGGGTCGACTTGCCAGCAGCAAAACCGTAACGGCTGTTGACTGCTTCCATCAAATCAGACAAATCAAATCCTTGGCCGGATTTCACCCCCTCAAATAGCTCATGAACGCGAGCGCTGTCTTTGTCGAGTAGCAGATAAACAAAGCGCTCAAAGTTAGAAGCTTTAGAGATATCCATTGACGGACTAGAGGTGACGTAAGTTTTTTCCGTCGGACGCGGCTGGTAAGCACCTTGATTAAAGAAGTCGTTTAGTACGTCGTTTTCATTGGTCGCGACGATTAGACGGTCAACGGGCAGTCCCATTTCTCGGGCGATATGACCGGCACAGATATTACCAAAGTTACCAGATGGTACACTAAAGCTGATTTTTTCATCGTTGCTCGTAGTAACGGCAAAATAGGCTTTAAAGTAATAAACGATTTGCGCAAGGATACGACCCCAGTTGATAGAGTTAACGGTACCGAGGTTATAAGCCGCTTTAAATTCGGCATCTTGCTGCAATGCCTTGACGATATCTTGGCAATCATCAAACATGCCATCGATGGCAATATTATGGATGTTATCATCGGTCAGACTATACATTTGCGCACGCTGGAATTCGCTCATTTTGCCGTGCGGTGACAGCATAAAGACTTCGATATTGTCTTTACCACGTAGCGCATATTCTGCTGCGCTGCCCGTGTCACCACTGGTCGCACCAATGATGGTAATACGCGCGTCTTTTCTTTTGAGTACGTATTCAAAGGCATTGCCCAAGAACTGCATCGCCACATCTTTAAATGCCAATGTCGGACCGTTCGATAATCCTAAAATATATAAATTATCTTCAAGCTTACGCACAGGGACAATCTCATCAGAACCAAATACCTCAGCGGTATAAGTACGCTCAATGATATCTTGCAAATCAGCGGCAGGAATATCAGTGGCAAAGCGCTGCATAATCGCCATGGCAAGCTGTGGATAGCTGAGCGTGCGCCACTCATCAAGGGTCGTACTATCAATGTTTGGATAGTGCTCAGGCAGCATCAAACCACCATCTGGCGCAAGCCCCATCAATAGCACATCACTAAAATCCATCGGCGCTGTCTGACCACGGGTACTGATATATTTCATTAGATTGTCCTGTCTATAATGAGGTTATTCAATATTTAAAACGGTTTATTCAGCAGTTTTATGCCATTGTCTTATGAAGCAACGCATAATAGAAACCATCGCCACTCGCGCTATCAATCGGCAAGCATTGACGACCAATTGCTTGTTCGATACCCCAACTGCAATCGTCGGTAAACTCAATCGCTACTGCATCATTATGATGCGTGATAAAGTCCTGCATTTGCTCGACGTTTTCTTGCTTTAAGATAGAACAGGTCACATACAGCAGATAACCACCAGCTTTGAGTTGTGGCCATAGATTGTGCAAGATGTCTGCTTGCAACAGTGCCGTTTGCTCGATGTCTTCTTCGGTACGAAGGATACTGATATCAGGATGGCGACGAATCACACCAGTCGCGGTACAAGGGGAATCGAGTAATATTGCATCAAAGACGGGTTCATTGGTAGCCGCTTTTTTGTTTTTTCCATGCTGCCATCTGGTCGCATCCGCACAGACGATATTGAGTGCGACACTTTTCTCTGCTTGCTGCAAATCGTGCTGACTTAGATTTAAGCGCTGTAAATTCTCACGAATACGCTCAATACGTGGTGCTTCGTTATCGATAGCTGTTACTTTGATATCAGCAGTCGCAGACGACGTTTCAGCATTATCTCGTTTCACGTGAAACAATGATGACTCGTTCTTAGAACTTATAAGCTCTAACCAGTGAGCCAATTTACCACCAGGTGCCGCACAAGCATCTAGAATATGTATCTCATTATTCGTATTTTTCGTATTAGATTTTTCAGCACTAAGCTTAGCCATCAATGCTTGATTAATAATCGGTGCAGCAAGTTGCGCATGCATGTCTTGTACGCTAGCAACCCCTAAAGCAAACTCAGGCAAAGCGTTAACGGCAGTGCTTTGATGTAGCCGGAGACCTTTGGTTGATAGCGTTGTAGCAGCGGCAGACTCTGACGAGCTCGCTACCTTAAAACCAGTCGTTAGCTCAACGATGTCTGCATCAATTTCTGCCCCATCCAACGCATGCTGATAATCCTCTACCGAAGTAACCGCCGAGTTCACTCGTAAAAACATCGGTGCTGGCTGGCGCAAGCCTTGGGTCAGCTCATCATACTGCTCGCTCCAATCTTGCTTAAGCTGATAAGCGAGCCAATTCGGTAGGCTGTGTTTTTTATCGCACTTCTTACGGAATTTGCTTGGATTCTTGGCGACTTTGCGCAAAATAGCATTCACCAAACCAGTAGAATGAGCAAACTCAATTTCCTTTGCAGCCTCAACAGTTTCATGAATCGCCGCATGGTCAGCCACCTCTAAATACAGCAACTGTACTAAGCCTACTTGAATGGTGGTACGCACCTCAACCTCATCAATAGGGTTGTCTGCTAAAGTATCGAGCAAACGTGCCAACGCATGCCACTGGCGCAATGTCGTGAGCAGCAATGCATGAGCAAAGCCTTTGTCACCATCATGCAAACTATTCAATAATGGATCAAGGACGCTTGAGAGCGACTGACCGTTTTGAATAGCCAGTAAAGTGCGGATCACGCGTACGCGCACGCTGCCATTCATTATAAGGTTGCTTGACGGTTTGAGCTTGTTGTTTCTTGGCGCAGTGCTGGTTTGTCTCATTAAATTTGATTTCCTTGACGCCTAATCGATAGCGCCTTGTGCAAGTAGGTTAAATATAAGTAAAAATTAGTTTGATTCTTTAGTGAACTGGTCACCATCATTTAATTGGTTGCCATGGCAAATTTGCTCGGCGGTCATCGGCTTACCACCCGCAAACTGTAAGTCGGTGATGGCTAAAGTGGCGGCTGATGATTCAGCTTCACTCTCTTTACCACAAGCGACTAGAATCGCTTTGCGGCCAACGCTCACCACAGTACCAGCAGGCTCATTGGTTTGCTGCGATGCATTCACAGGCAAACTGGCCAATATTTTGACCCGCTGACCTACCAAAAAAGTATAAGCGCCCGGCCATGGCGTCAGGCCACGAATTTGGCGTTCAATCTCCGTGGCGGATTGCGTCCAGTCGATTTCGCCTTCGGTTTTGACCAGTTTTTCGGCGTAATTGGCTTTACTGTCATCTTGAGCTACGGCTTGCGCTTGATAAGGTACCAAGTCTTGTAGCACGGTACTAATAGCTGCCGCGCCCAGTTCAGCCATCTTATCATGCAGGCTCGTGGCGGTATCATCAGCATTAATAGGAGCGCTGACTTTGTAGATCATATCGCCAGTATCCAAACCTTTATCCATTTGCATAATGGTAATGCCGGTCTCAGAATCGCCCGCCAATAAAGCACGATGAATAGGCGCTGCACCGCGCCAGCGTGGCAACAATGAGGCATGAATATTTAGACAACCATAAGTAGGCGTGGTCAATACACCAATCGGCAATATCAGACCATAAGCCGCAACAATCATGATATCTGGCTGATAAGTGCGCAAAGTCTGACGCGCAGCCATGCCTTCGGTGCTAGATTTTTTAAAGGTAGCTGGTTGTTCAACCACAATATCATTGGCCAAAGCAACTTGCTTGACCGCAGACGCTGATAGCTTTTGCCCGCGACCTGCTTTGCGATCAGGCTGTGTATAGACCGCGACAATCTCTATATTAAGTGTGTCCTGCTGGTTGATAAGCGACTCAAGGCTGACAGCAGCAAACTCAGGCGTACCCGCGAATATCACTCTTAAGGGAGCGATACGCTGCTGCTCAGCAAGCGTAGATGTCTGTTGCGGCTGGGTAGAATTTGTAGACAAATCAGAGGTGGAAGCAATTGTGGTCATAGTGGTGCATTATGTATGATTAATTCGTCCATTATAGGTGAGTTTACGACGTTGTGCCATGATTGTAATAGTGACAATCCAGCGTTACTAATGACACTATTTATCTTTATAATAGTAAAAAGCTCAGCTACTTATTCATAAATAAGCCAGAGCACGCAAACCTGTCAGATTTATCATTATTTTACGATCTGCCATCATGCCGACTTATTGTCGACTTAGGGTCATGCTTTTATGCAACAGTTTCAGTCTTTACAGCGCTTACTGCTCTTTTATACGTTGACACTATTGACCATGTTGTCACTGTACTACTTTGCGTTGTTTGACGATATTAAGACAGACAATAAGCAGCGGAGTATAGATACCTTTGAAACATTGCAGCATGCCGTTACTGAACACGCGCAGCCCCTAAACTCTGAAATCCAAGAAATACTGAGCGAGCCGTCTTTTGCAGGCATTAGTTATCAGATCATTTTTATGATGCCATCAGGGCAGACTCATATCCATCGTTATGTCCGTCCTAATGAGCGTGCATTTCCCACCGTCACCTTTCCTAATGTCATTACCTCATTGCCCTCTGATAGCAACAACTACGGCGCCTATACGCTCAACCCTCGCAACTTAACAGGAACGATTGAACTTGAGAGTGGTCATAAGCTCTATATCATATTGCGCCATAAACCCCTTGAAATAGACTGGATCTCCTATCGCTACTGGCTACCGCTAATGACGGCGATCATGTTCTTTATTATGGCGTTACTTTATACATTAAATCGCCAGACTAACTGGCAACAACTGATAGTTTATACCGATAATTTAAGTGCCAAAGCAAAGGATGCTTATTTGCCACCGCCGTTTGTTGACAAAAAATCGACGTCTGAGTTTTTGCGTCTAGGTCACGCGCTCAGTCGTATCAGTTACCAACTTCATAGTAACCATCGACGTATACAAACCTTGCAACATCGTCTTGAGCGTTTGGTTGAGCAAGCGCCGTTGCCGATGGTCATGATTATGCGTCACGGGCAGATTAGCTTTTTTAATCAACGTTTTGAGCGAGTATTTGATACATCATTCCAAAGTGATACCACCTACCAATTAACAGATTTTGTCTCAGCTGACGATGAATCGGTTCAGCTCCTGCTCCAAAAACTCTCTAGCTTGCGCGTTACCCGCACTCTAAACGTTCGCGGTATAGAGAACCAGCAAGCCTATCAATTGCATATTACCCCATGGTTTGGCGAACATGGACAAGTACATGGCTTTACCGTGCTACTAAATAATGTCAATGAGCTTGTCAATCAGAACACTCAGTTGCAGCAAAAAAATCAACAGCTACAAGGCAAGATTGATGAACTTAGTGAGCTTAAACCCGCGATATATCACGAGCTGCATCAACCACTAGAGACGATAATCGACACCCTTGAAGCCGTCAATACTGATACTTTTTCTATCCAGCAGCATACTGTATTACAGACGTTAACGAGGTCGAGCGACGCGATGTTGACGAGTCTTAATGACATGCTGGGCATGGAAGAGATTGACGTCAAAAAAACGCACCTTAAGATTGAATCTGTTGATATCTATAAACTGGGACAACACATCAATGACTTAGTCATAGAGGATGCACGGCGCCAAGGGCTTGAGCTGCTTTATTTTTTTGATCCTGACTGTCCGCGCCATATTGACACTGATCGCAAACGCCTTTGCCAAGTCTTACTGAGCTTACTGGATAACGCCATCACCTCTACTCTTGCAGGCTCTGTTTCCCTAACGATCGAAGCCTTTGCTGACGCAGCTTTACCACTAAGCGTCAATGACAGTGTACTGGTTACCAATGACGACATGACAGCAAAAAACCCGCATAACTGGGTAAGGTTTAGCCTGCAACATACAGCTGTAGATAACACTTCGCGCAAACAAACACCGCCGCTTACTTACGTTAAGCAAACTGATGTTGCAGCTAATGACCAAATACAGCAACCGCTTGTGCAGGCAAATCTTGCACACA
Source organism: Psychrobacter sp. 78a-MNA-CIBAN-0178 (assembly GCF_040309625.1). NCBI lineage: Bacteria > Pseudomonadati > Pseudomonadota > Gammaproteobacteria > Moraxellales > Moraxellaceae > Psychrobacter > Psychrobacter sp. 78a-MNA-CIBAN-0178. The sequence continues at coordinate 19,058 of NZ_JBEOOZ010000013.1, read as the reverse complement.
CCAAAGCCAATACTTTTGCGCAATTATTGGGCGGCTTCCTTGAGTCAAATAGCTCGGATAATGACTGTAGCACCATCAATTTGTATTTGCCTTGTCGTCGTCCAAGTTATCAGCCGGTCTATCACCTTAATGAGCAATTGACCAAAGTCCATCTGATTGCAGTAGTCAATCAAACGCTTGGTGCTGAGCATTTGCAACGTTTATGTGACTACTTATCTATACCAGCTTCTATTTATACCACTATCAATAGTGCAACTATTAAGCAGTTAACAAAACAGCTCGCAAAAGATGGGCAAACACTGGCACCCGTTCTGCTGTTAGATTATGAATATTATGAGAGCAACGCAATCGTATTCCCTAAGCCAGCAGCAGGGGACGATAAAAACATCAATGATAGTAGACGCAAGAGCTTGAGCCGCTTATTGGCTAATATCTCGCTACCAACGACACTATTGAGCATGAAGCCTGAGCGCCGCATTCCTTCTATGCTATTAGATCAATGCGATGGTTTTTTGGCTAAGCCACTAGACAATGCTTTATTATTATCTGAGCTGCTGCGTTTGACACTACCAGTCAGGCAGACGTTGGTAACCGCACAAAGCACTGATACTGACAAATTTGATACCGATAATCTTAATAATGATAATCTTGATAATGATAATCTTGATAATGATAATCTTGATAATGATAATCTTGATAATGAGAGTCGGGCGCTGGTCACCGAGGTAGATGGCGCTACCATAGATATTTCTGACCACAAAACTACCAACGAGACCGCGCCACCGCTTATTTTGGTGGTAGAAGACAGTCCGACCAATCAAAAAATAGCGTGTAAGATATTAACCAAGCTTGGCTATCGTACCGTGGTCGCAGAAGATGGGCAGCAGGCGTTGAGTCAACTGCAAGCGCAGCATGAAGAGATTGCTCTTATTTTGATGGACTGCCGGATGCCGGTGATGGATGGCTTACAAGCGACCCAAGCGATTCGTGCGCAAGGGGATGATATTCCTATTGTGGCGTTGACAGCGAATAATACTGCAGAGGATCGCGATGCTTGCTTTGAGGTAGGCATGGATGAATTTTTGACCAAGCCTATCGATAAAAATAAGCTGCAATCGGTATTACAGAGTCTTATTAAAGATTAGGGCGTGCCCTCATTTCATCGTTATCAAAATGAAGACATGCCCTAATAGGTATCTTTGACACTCGCGATTTAAATTGGCTTGCAATTTAAACCAGAAAGAAAGTATGTATTGATAAATGTCACTTACTATCTCATAAAGCCGTTATCTGCTAAAAATGTCTCAGTGATGTTACTTGGTGCATTTTGCGCTGTCGCACTTGCAGTTTGTGGCTTGGTTAGCAACCGCTCTAAATAGCGCGCGACAATATCCACTTCAACATTAACCTTATCGCCTACCAACCAATGCTGAGCAATATTGGTAACTTGTGCGGTATGCGGAATGATATTTAAAGAGACGATATTGTCGCGTACCAAATTCGTCGTGAGACTAATACCGTCAAGCGTAATCGAACCTTTGGTCGCTGTATAATGCGCCAACGCTTGCGGTATTTCAATCTCAATATAGATAGAGCGCGCGTCTTTTTGCAATTTACACACGACGCCGACACCATCGACGTGACCGGCGACAATATGACCACCAAAACGGGTGGTTGGCAACATCGCCTTCTCTAAATTGATGATATGACCTGGTTTTAGCTCTTCTAACGCTGTATGCGCAATTGTTTCACGTGAGACATCAACCGAGTAATGATTGCTGCCAAAATCCACAACCGTCAAACAAATACCATTAGAAGCAATAGAGTCGCCCAGTTTCACATCACTGAAGTCTAAATCATCAGACTCTATCGTCAAGCGTATGTCACCACCTGTAGGCTGCATGGATTTGACCTTTCCGACACTTTCTATAATTCCGGTAAACATATCAACCTCATCTCATTATTATATTGCCGCGATAGACAACGTATTAGTATGTATTAAGAAGGCGTTTGTCTGCCTCTATCTTTTGGTGAAACATGCGTTTATTTTAAGCACACTATGGGATAAGTTGTGGATAAGTAATGAAAAATCAACCCATACACCGTTAAAAACCTAAGTTTTGACCAAGTTATCCACAGTAGAGCAAAGTCTAAGAATAAACCTGTAAATACTTAAAGACTAATAATAAGTAATTGATTTTAAAAGATTTAATATATATTCTATATAAATTAAGGTCTTTTTGGTTTCATGTGAAACAAAGTTATACACAGTTTCATGTGAAACATCACCTGAATTTACTAACTTATCCACACTTAGCACATATTTAGTACAGACTGTGGGCAAGCTGTTTATAAGTGTTCATTTCATAAAGGCAATAAGGTCAGTTTAAGATCAGCACCAACTTGTTCATAACTGTCGATATCAAAACGCAGCTGCTGCGCCAACGATAGCGGATTAAAGTTCACCATCGGGCGCGCCTGTGCGCCTAATAAACAAGGCGCTTGATAAACAACCAGCTCGTCGACCAACTGCTGGCTCAAAAAACTGCCTGCCACGCTAGCACCAGCTTCAACCAACACTTCATAACACTGATGCTCGCTGACTAAATTCCTTAATAATGCAGTTAAGTTATCCTCATGCCAATAAATCGTATCCGCTCGACGGCATAACTGATAATCAGACTTTAAGCTGTGCGCTAAGCGCTGACGCCTATCGAGTACGACAACCTTGGGAGCAGGAACTTGCTCAAGCGCTATACCTAACTGGTTTGAGCGTACATTTAATTGAGGATTATCAACGATGACGGTTTCGCTACCCGTAATAATTGCGCCACTGCGGGCACGTAGCTTTTGTACATCCTCGCGAGCAGCGGCACCTGTAATCCACTTCGACTCCCCTGTCGCCATCGCCGTACGACCGTCAAGACTGGTGGCTATTTTAAGCCGTACATAAGGCATCTGGGTACGCATCGCCTTCAAAAATCCGCGATTTAAGGCTTCTGCTTGCTGCGTTAATACACCAATAGTGACGTTGATGCCCGCCTCTTCTAGTAAACGCACACCACGACCAGCGACTTGTGGATTGGGATCTAAACCTGCAATCACTACCCGCTTAACACCCGCAGCAATCAGCGCAAGCGCACAAGGCGGCGTACGACCTGTATGACTACACGGCTCCAGTGTCACATAAGCGGTTGCGCCTACTGCTCGCGTACCTGCTTCTTTCAGCGCAAATACCTCGGCATGAGGCTCCCCTGCTTTCGGGTGAAAACCTTGACCAACGATATCTTCTGCCTGAACAATGACACAGCCTACCGCTGGATTGGGCCTAGTAGTATAGAGACCATGCTTACCCTGCTCGATAGCAAGCATCATAAAATAGCGGTCTTGGGGATCTTGTTCATGGTTTGAAAATTTATGATTTGAGATTTTATGGTTTGAAAGCGTCATAAAGAGGGTACACTTAATAAATAACAAAACAGAGGGTTAAAACTATTTAACGTTGTCGTCCGTTTTTTCGCTGGGACGAATGTTAGCAATTTCTTGGTGAAAGGCATCGATATCTTGAAAATCGCGGTACACACTGGCAAAGCGTACATAAGCGACGTCATCGAGCGTCTTAAGCTCGCTCATAATAATCTCACCTAAGACTTTGCTGCTAATTTCGCGCTCACCCATTTGCCGTACACGCTTTTCGATACGACTAATCATTGCCTCTTGCTCATCAATGGTAATGGGACGCTTTTGTAGCGGCAAGAGTATAGAGCGGCGCAGCTTTTCGTTATCGTAAGGCTCAATCTTACCGCTTGATTTGATAATTCTTGGCATCACCACCTCTACCATCTCAAACGTGGTAAAGCGCTCTTGGCAACTATTACAGGAACGGCGGCGACGCACTTGCGCCCCTTCTGCTGCAAGCCGTGAATCAATCACTTTGGTCTCTGACGCATTACAATACGGGCAATGCATACTATTTTCCTTGTCTTAATATTAAAAGCGGCAACATTAAAGCCATATTGAAGCGCTAATTAGGATGAATGTATGAAACTTTTTAACCATTATTTTCCAATAGAAAAAGATTTAACAAAGCTATTTACCAATACAGAAACTGCCAAAAATTTTACCCAGTAAATCATCAGCGCTGAACTCACCAGTAATCTCACCCAAACTATGCTGAGCTTGACGTAAGCTTTCAGCCACCAATTCACCGGCTTGAAAGACGGTTAACTGCTCGTGCGCTTCTGTCAAATAATTTGCCGTGCGCCTGAGTGCATCCAAGTGCCTTGTACGGGCAATAAGACTGTTTTCGGGCGGATGAAAACCCACCTTAGCACACAATGCTTCGACCAATGTATCGATACCAACGCCTGTTTCACATGAAACATTGACTTGTTCATAACCACGATTCTTTATTTCGATCTGTGAAGCAGAAAGTGTTTTTTTATCGCTATTATCATTTAATAAGTCGCTTTTATTGGCAATAATCAATAATCGCTTAGCCTCTGGTAGCTTGCCAAATAACTGCTCAGCCAGCTGTAGTGGCGTACTCTCTTCCTCAAGGTCGCGGGTCACGTCATAGACCATCATCAACATATCAGCCTGCGTAATAGCGGTACGGGCGCGCTCAATGCCAATACGCTCCACGGTGTCTTGCGTCTCACGTAGGCCAGCCGTATCGGTTAGGTGCAGCGTTAGACCGTTGAGTACTACGGTCTCTTGTAGCGTATCGCGTGTGGTGCCTGCGACGTCAGTGACGATAGCGCGCTCTTGTCCTGCTAGACGGTTTAGTAAGCTTGATTTGCCTGCATTCGGCCTACCTGCCAATACCACATGAATACCATCACGTAATAGCTGACCTTGTTTTGCGGTCGCCAAGACTTGCTGGATTTTTTGTTGCGTGTTCTCAAGATTGGCCTGTATAACGCCATCGGATAAAAAATCAACATCTTCTTCATCGGGGAAATCAATGGCGGCTTCAACATGTAAACGCAGATGAATAAGCTGCTCAAGCAATTCATTGATTTTTTGTGAAAACTCACCACTTAGCGAGCGTATAGCACTACTGGCAGCGGCAGCACTGGTCGCATCAATCGCATCAGCGATAGCCTCTGCTTGTACCAAATCCAGCTTATCGTTATCAAAAGCGCGGTAAGAAAACTCGCCAGCACTGGCTTGTTTGGCACCCAATTCAAACACGCGCGCGAGTAACTGATTTTGCAAAATCATGCCGCCATGCCCTTGTAGCTCAATCACATCTTCACCAGTAAAGGAATGTGGGCCCTTAAAATACAATACCAAGCCTTCGTCAATGGTCGTGCCATCAGCCTGATAAAAACGGCAGAAGCTGGCCATACGCGGGGTAAACGCCGACTTACCCGTGAGCTGACAAGCGATAGCATAGGCACGTGCGCCTGACAGACGAATAACCCCAACACCCCCGCGCCCAAGCGGTGTAGCAATGGCGGCAATGGTAGCCAATCCAGATGAATCAGTTGGGGCTAACGCCGCTTTGACAGAATCCACACTTATTCTCATTAACTAAAAACTCCATTATAGACGGCTCGGCGCAGGCTGACAAAACAAACTTTAAATAGCGGTATTTTGCGCTTTTTAACACGTATCAACATAAGCAAACATTAGGTTTGACGTATAAAAAAACCACCGCTTGTGCGATGGTTTTATTCATTATAAAGCAGACTGCTTGTTGCTTAATCAAGCACCTTGACGGTACGACGCTTTTGCTCTTCGTCGACTTTTTTATTCACAATATATTGCTGAGTCATACTAAACAAGTTGTTCACCGTCCAGTATAGAACCAGACCTGCTGGGAAGAACAGCATGAAAGCGGTAAAAATAATCGGTAAAAACTTCATTACCTTGGCTTGCATCGGATCAGCGGGCTGCGGGTTTAGCTGCTGCTGTATAAACATCGACGCACCCATGAGCAATGGTAATATAAACCATGGATCCATCGCTGATAAATCCTGAATCCATAAGATCCACGGTGCATGACGCAACTCAACACTTTCAACCAGTACCCAATATAACGCTAAGAAAATCGGCATTTGCATTAAGATAGGCAAACAACCCGCCATCGGATTGACTTTCTCTTCTTTATAAATCGCCATCATCTCTTGCGACATTTTCATACGATCATCGCCGTGCTCTTCTTTGAGCACTTTGAGTCTTGGTGCAATGGCACGCATCTTCGCCATTGAGTAGTAGCTCTTGTTTGAGAACCACATCAGCGCAATTTTAACCAAGACAGTCAGTAGAATAATTGACCAACCCCAGTTACCAATGACTTTATGAATGCCTTCCAAGATAGCAAACAAGATTTTTGATATTGGCCATAGCAAGCCATAATCGACAGTTTTGTTCAAACCAACTGCCACATCTTTGAGCTCAGACTGTACCTTTGGCCCAGCATATAGCGTTGCATTTAACGTCACTTGCTTGTTTGGTGCAACATTGACTGGCTGACTGTTGAAGCCGATAAAGTACTCATCAGCCGTTTCACGACTGAAGAACTTACCCGTGAAGTTTTCAGGCGTCCATGCAGAGACAAAATAATGCTGCACGATGCCAACCCAACCTTTATCACTGGTCGTAGTCAACTCACCATCACTAAAGTTACCAAATTTCAGCTTATTGTAAGGATCATCAGGGGTGCCCCAAGCGCCGCCCAAATACGTCGCCATGCTTAGCGCGCCTTTGTCAGACATGCCAGGATCTTTACTATCATCACGTTTTAACTGAGCAAACATCTGCCCTTGCCAAGCAGCGGCAGAGGCATTTTGAATTTGATAACTGATATCAATCGGATATTTGTCTTGCGTAAAGGTAAAGGTCTTAGTAATCGTCACGCCGTCTTTTTTATAAGTAAGCGGTACAGATAACGTTTGCTGCCCTTTTTCCATGACGTAATTATTAGCAGTATGACTGTAATTGGCACGACCTTCTGCGGTGTCAATACCATCTTGACCAATCAGGCCAGACTGAGCCACATAGACGCGATTACTATTATTTTCTAACAGTACAAAAGGCGTCTCGCTATCGAGCGTCGCGTTATACTGCTTAAGCGCAGCATAAACGATATCACCGCCTTCTGGATTGATTTTTATATCATAGCGATCAGTGGTGACTGTGATCAGCCCAGCATCTTTCGCAGGGGTAGCCGTCACAATGCCGTTATCGGCTGTCACGTTATCCACCGTCTGTACCGGAATATCACCTGCTGCGCCAGTCGTAGAGGGAATATCAGCACCCACTGACGTTGCAGCTTCTGATGCCGTGTCTACAGCTGGTGCATCGGCATAATCATCTCGCCATGCCAAAATCAGCAGATAAGCGGTGATTAGCATCGCAATGATGATCATCACCCGAAATATCTTTTGCATAAACCTTTCCTAGATTAAAAAATTAGGGAATGAAAAATTAGGGCATGTGTCATGACCACAGATCGCCGTTATCTATTAGCGCTGTGACAACGTACTAGCAGTCATTTACATAAAATGTGCATCATTTTACTAAAAATCCACCCTAAATGATACCAACAGTGTGGATAACTTGTGGGTAACTCAATAGATATCCACAAGTTATCCAGTTACTAACACGTTTTACGGCTGTCTCATCATATGGTTTAGGCGAGAAACATAGCTTGTAGTGTCTTTACCAACATATAAACCTTGAGCTTTAACAATCGCTAGCTCGATAGGGGATAAATATTGATAGAAATAAGAGGATAAGGGCAGCGGTACAAAATCGATGCCGTGGCCGCCTAACGGATGACAGCGGCTAATACGTTTTAACAAAAGCCAACTGCCTGACCAGACACCATGCCACGCTACCGCTTGTTTACCATAATTAGAACAAGTTGGATAATAGCGACAACGGGCAGGGATAATTGGACTTATTATCTTTTGATAAAAATAAATAAAATAATAAATCAAAGAAAATAAATATTTATTTATTTTTAAAATAATGAAATTCATTTTATTTTTTTTCTATTTTTTTAAAGATATTATTTATCTCATTTATTAATTCTTTATTATCTAAATCTTTAATAGATTTTTTAACAATGAAAACAATATCCTTGTTTTCTAGTTTTGCATATTTTACGCGGAACTGCTCACGTATTTGACGCTTGATTAAATTTCGCGCCACCGCAGTAGGTACTTTACGCTTGGTAATAGCCATACCGACTCGCGGCTGCTCGTGAGCATTGGTACGTATAAAAGCCATCAAATGGCTCTGGTGCAGCTTGCGCTCTGGGGCATCAAACACCTCACGGAAAGCTGCAGGCGTCAGCAGGCGTTGCTGTTTAGTGAAGCGGGCGGTCAAGGTAGCTGGAGCAGTATTGGACATAGTACAACCTAGTATCAGAGCGGGTGACAATATCAGAAGAATCATAAAATATAGAGACAAAAAAAGCGCCGATGTGGGCGCTTTTAATATATGGCTACGTGTCAGTTGTGATGATTGACTATCGCAATCTATAAATAATAGAAACACAACAAGCACTATTAGCCATGCTCATCGTCATCTACTAATTATACAGTAAGACGATGACGTCCTTTAGCGCGGCGACGAGCTAAGACCTGACGGCCTTTTTTAGTTGCCATACGAGCACGGAAACCGTGAGTACGTTTACGCTTGATCACGCTTGGTTGGAATGTACGTTTCATAACTCACCTATCAAAATAATGGACTAAATTCGTAATAACGGAGGATTATACCACCGCATAGTATCTTGGTCAATGAACTAATTTAATCGATGTTTAGATGAGTAGAGTACATCGTCTCTAAAGCCGTTTTTCTGATTACTCTTGCATCATCAATCTGTGGCTAGTGAATCCAGTTTAATTCCCTAGAAGTCCTTCTTTGTTAATTTAAACTTTTGAAAGTTATCCACAGAAATCTTTGAACTCTATAATAATTAACTATTAATATATATAAGTATTGTTGTTATTGGGAGGCCTATTATCTGTGGTTAAGTCAAAATTACCCTTTATTATCAAAATACTAGACTATGGGTAACCCTGTGGACAACCTGTGGGTGGAATATGGATAACTCGTGTTGTTAACTTATCCACAAAACTATCCACAGCCTTATCCACAAAAAACAGGATGTTATCCACAGGGTATTGTGTTAGATTAACACCCTACTTGATATGTGATTTTGCGTATTCTCTAAGAGCATTTTTGAGGTGATATTCATAGGCAATATGGATGTTGGTTGAGCAGTTATGCCGTTTAGGGCATTTTATTATTTCAGATTATGGGGTTATTATTTTTCATGATAGACACAGCAACTATTTGGGATAAGTGCCTAAACGATTTGCGTTATAACGTCAAAGATAACGTATTTACGATGTGGTTAAGACCCTTATCAGCCCATCAGGAAGCGCAGACGCTCATTATTCTTGCACCGAACGATTACTTTGTAACGTATATCAAAAAAAACCATTTGCAAGATATTCAGCAGCTGGTGGCCAAGCACAGTCAAGGTAGTATCGAGGAAGTGATCGTGCGGGTCGATAATGCAGGTCGTGAGTCGAACGACAATAATCAGTCGCAGTCAGGTTCGCTATTTGTAGAAGATAACCCCTCCCCTCCCCCTGACGAGCACAAATTTGAATCCATACATCAGAATAATGCGCGCGCAGATATCGATGCCAACATGCGTCATGCTACCCTAGCAGAATCTGCTGATGCCAAATCATTAAGCTATCTAAATCCTGATTTTACCTTTGAGACCTTTGTCACTGGTAAGTCTAACAACCTTGCGTACAAGGCTTGTTATGAGCTTGGTAAGCGTCAATCAAAGAATCGTCACAATCCTTTATTTATATATGGTCCTTCAGGATTGGGAAAAACTCATTTAATGCATTCGGTAGCGCACCGCTATTTAAAAAACAATCAAAGTTTTTATTATTTCACTTCTGAAAAATTTATTAATCAATTGGTTTATTCATTAAGAAATAATAAAATAGAAGATTTTAAAAAGAAAATAAAAAAAGTAGATTTATTAATTGTAGATGATATTCATGTACTAGCAGGAAAGACCAAGAGTAGTAATGAGTTTTTAACGTTATTTGCGGATTTTACCAGTGGTGACAAGCAACTGATTTTGGCATCAGATCGTCATCCATCGCAGATGACGGAATTTGATGAACGTTTTAGATCGCGTTTTTCTTGGGGTTTGACGGTGGCTGTTGATCCGCCTGAGATTGATACACGAGTACAAATCTTACAGAAAAAAGCAGCATCACACGGCATGACGCTCCCTAAGGAATGCGCTTTATTTATCGCTCAAAACGTGGTGTCAAATGTCCGTCGTTTAGAAGGTGCTCTAAATCAAGTATTTGCCAATGCTAACTTGACGGGTGCACAGATTACTCTTGAAATGGTGCAATACGCGCTAAAAGACATCGTCGCGATGCGGGTGCAAGCCGTCAATATGGATAATATCCGCAAAGTGGTCGCTGAATACTACGATGTGACTATCAAAGACATGATGGGACGCAAGCGTACGCGTAGTATTGCTAGACCACGGCAAATAGCCATGGCATTATCACGTGAATTGACCAGCGATAGCTTTCCGGAGATTGGACAGTCTTTTGGCGGACGGGATCATACGACGGTTATGCATGCTTGTGATAAAGTTAATGAGCTACGCGCCGCCGACCCAGCGTTTGATAAAGATTACAAGACACTTGCTCTGATGTTACAAGCAGGTTAAAGCTATATGTTACGATTAATTTTAGGCTGTAGCTACGCTATTTTTAGGCCGTGGTTACACTGTATTTTAGTCGGTTGATATGGTTTATAATATTGCGAGTACCAACCGGCAGATACCTTGTGGATTATCGTCAGTAGACAGGGTATTATTAAGCCATTATTTTACATCTATATAAAAAGAATCATTCAAATAAGAGTAACCAAGCATGCAATTATCGATTAATCGAGAGTCGTTATTAAAAGCTATTAACTTGATCGCCAAGGCCGCTGACAAACGTCACAATATGGTTATCTTGGGTAATATCAAGCTACAGTTGTCTGAGTCAGCGCTTATTTTGACAGCCTCTGACTTAGAGGTAGAGCTGACATCGACGTTGAAATTGCCTGCTGGTGCTTGTGTTGAAGCAGGAACAACCACTTTACCTGCGACAAAACTGAGAGATATCTGCAAATCCTTACCCGCACAAGCACAAGTTACGCTTGCCACCCAAGAAAACGAGCGTTGTTTGCTGACGAGTGGTAAGAGCCGCTTTACCTTGGGTACATTGCCTAGTGAAGATTATCCAAGCTTGGGCAATCCCGAAAATATCACGCCGTTGACCATTAGCCGTAGCCGTTTGACGGATTTGATTCATAAAACCCAGTTCGCCATGGCCATTCAAGATGTGCGCTATTATTTAACTGGTATGCTGTTTGATGTTTCACAACAGCAGCTAACCACCGTTGCAACTGATGGACATAGATTGGCATTGGCGCGTAGTGTCATTGATGTCAGTGCAGATTTGAATATGCAAGCCATCTTGCCGCGCAAAGCGGTGATTGAGCTTGAGCGTTTGGCTTCTGAGCTTGGTAAGATGTTGGGTGATCAAGATAACGCAGTGACGCTAAGCTTTGGTCGCGAGTTTTTGCAAGTAAGCTTGCCGTTCGGTGAAGTGGATAGTGCAGGGCAGGTGAGTGATAATCTAATGGTGACCTTTACCGCACGTTTAATCGACGGTAAGTTTCCTGACTATCGTCGCGTCATGCCAAGCAATACCGATAAATTGGCCTTATTTAATCAAGAAAAAATGACAGATGTGCTACGCCGTGTCGCGATTTTAAGTAACGAAAAATCACGTGGCGTCGTCTTTAATTTCGCCAGCGATGGTATGGTGGAAGTACGCGCTAATAACGCTGAGCAAGACGAAGCGGTTGAGATGATACAAGCTAAGTATCAAGGTGAGCCGATGGAGCTGTCCTTTAATGCTGCCTATTTGCAAGATGTGCTAAGTGTCATCCAAGGGGATCTGCAAATGCATATGAGCCAATCTAACGCCTCAGTACTAGTAAATCAGCTAAATGATGAATTCCATCAATATGTCATCATGCCAATGCGTATATAGTGCTTTTTTTTGTAGAAAACGGTGCAGTTAGACGGTAGCACTTGTCCAGTGAGACGAGGTCGCTGTCTTTGTAGTATTGTTTTTAAGCCCGTTTTCATATTTAAAACTAACCTCTGCAACCTCGCAAAATCTATAATTAATTAAACTTTTGCCTGCTAATAATCGGATGGTAAAAATAGGCGGCTGTCGATATTATGATTGAACGTCTACAAATTTCACACCTACGTAACCTCAGTCAAGTCAATCTACCTGCCACTGCTTGCAACGTCATTATCGGCGCGAATGGTAGTGGTAAAACCTCGCTATTGGAAGCGATATTCTTGCTATCACGAGGTAAGAGCTTTCGTCATCACCAGCCTAAACGCTATATTCAGCACCATCAAAATAGCGCAACCGTACATGCTAGACTCAGTGATAGCAGCACTTTAGCGATTCAAAAGCAAGCTGATGCGACGACGATACTACGTCTTAATCAAAGCACCGTTTACAATCAAAGCATCTTAACCGAACAGCTCCCCACACTATTAATAGATCCCTCTACTATGGATATGTTAGAGCAGGGCAGTGCCAGTCGTCGGCAGCTGTTGGATTGGTTGGTGTTTCACATGAAACAAGGCTTTCATCCACAATGGGTAGCTTATCAACGGCTATTAAAACAGCGCAATAGTTTGCTAAAAAAATCACGCCACTTGACCCAAGTTCAACTTGCTGAGCTTAGAGCATGGGACAGAGGTCTGAGCAGTCATGCGGCACTTATCCATCACTATCGCGAACGAATATTTAGCGAATGGCAGCCTTATTTTGCTCAAAGCATTGCTCAGTTATTGCCTGCTTATGCCGAGCAATTGAGCTTGAGCTATAGTGCCGGTTACGACACCAGTGTTGCGCTCGATGTACAGCTTAATGAGCGCTTAGAACAGGATTTGCAGCTGGGCTATACCCGCATCGGTAACCACCGTGCCGATATTCATGTCCATTGGCGCTCTAGCGAGCCGCTAGCCATACATGAAGGGCAGGAAACTAAAAACACGACAGTAGAAGGCGATATACACACGAAATTGCCCGTTTTAAAAGAGCAGGCCGCTAATGTGTTATCGCGCGGTGAAAAGAAGCTATTGATTACCGCATTGCGCTTATCACAGTTGCCGCTGCTACTTAATACTGAAAAAGATGCGGATATCTCTAACAATGATTTTAAATCGCGAGTGACGCCCGTGGTATTGTTAGACGATATCACTGCAGAGCTTGATGATAGGGCGATTGAGATTTTATTGTCAACGCTAGCGCAGCTGCCTTGTCAAGTATTTATGACCAGTTTGACCGATGATATCGTACCGCTAGTCAATACATTATGGTCAAAACCTAATATGTTTCATGTGAAACAAGGTCAAATTTCTCCTGACAACTAAGCATAAATATTGATATTTTTGTTTTAATTCCTCCTCGTCAACTTTGCATTTCATCCATAATTTACCCTCTTATTTTTCGGTAATTCTTACCGACTTAAAATACCTGATAGATAACGATAAAACTGCCAGTAAACAGTGACTTAGAAGCAAAAAAATGCTAAAATAGGGCTTTATTTTTGTCCTATTCTCAGTAAGTTATCTTATGGCGTGATATAGAGTTTTTTTATTATCTATAAAATTCTAAGTGGCTGATAAATATGTGTTTTATTTATTTTACTTGGCTTTAATAATGTTTAAAAGAACAGAAGCTAGTATTAAAAATACCGAGCGCTAATTTTATGTCTGTAATGACATGCCACAAAGTTGTAGCTAACAATGTTTAGCTAATAATACGCATGACAGGCTTTGACCATAAAACGTTAAGTCTAAGATAACATCGTGAGGCGTCACCGTAATGGTGCGCCCGTGATGGGCTGATAATGGCTAGATTAAGGAATGCACATGAGTGATTCATTACCTACCGATTACGAGCAATTGACGGCCGATACGACAGTTTCAGATGCTATGGTGTCGGATACTGTCGTTGACACGATTGTCCCTGCCGCCGTTCAAGGGTTACCCTCTGATTACAGCTCCAAAGATATCCGTGTTTTACGCGGTTTAGAAGCCGTGCGCGTGCGTCCTGGGATGTATATCGGTGATACCGATGACGGCACCGGCTTGCATCATATGGTCTTTGAGGTGGTGGACAACTCTATCGATGAAGCATTGGCCGGTCATTGTGATCAGATCGATATCGTCATTCACGAAGACGAATCGGTCAGTGTCATGGACAATGGTCGCGGCGTCCCTGTTGATATCCATCCAGAAGAGGGGGTGTCAGCGGCGCAGGTTATCATGACCGTGCTGCACGCAGGTGGTAAGTTCGATGATAACAGCTATAAAGTCTCAGGCGGTCTACATGGTGTCGGCGTCTCGGTCGTTAACGCCTTGTCCAAAAAGCTTGAAATGAATATCTGGCGTGAAGGCTATCACTACCATCAGACGTATACCGATGGTGTGCCTGATGCTGACATTCAGCAAATGGAAGCAACGGATAAAACGGGCACCCAAATCCGCTTTTATCCTAGTAACGATGTCTTTACTGGCACTATCTTCGAATATGATATTTTAGCCAAGCGTTTACGTGAGCTGTCGTTTTTGAACTCAGGTGTACGCATCGTCTTGACCGATGAGCGTATCGATAAGCGTCATGAGTTTGAGCATAAAGGCGGATTGTCAGAGTTTGTCAGCTATATTAATGCGGGCAAAGATGGCGTCAACGAAGTCTTCCATTTTGATAGTGAGCAAGACGATGGCATCAGTGTCGAAGTGGCCCTACAATGGACGGACACTTATAACGAAAAAGTATTGTGCTTTACCAACAACATCCCGCAGCGCGATGGTGGTACGCATTTATCAGGCTTTCGTTCGGCATTGACCCGCTGTCTAAACAGTTATATGGATCGTGAAAACTTATTCAAAAAAGAGAAAGTGACGGCGACGGGCGATGATGCGCGTGAAGGCTTGACGGCGATTGTCTCGGTTAAAGTGCCTGATCCAAAATTTTCTAGTCAAACCAAAGACAAGCTGGTCTCAAGCGAAGTAAAGTCTGCTGTTGAATCAGCCATGCATGATAAGTTCAACGACTTTTTGTTAGAGAATCCAACGGCTAGTAAAGCCATTGCGAATAAAATCATCGATGCAGCACGAGCACGTGATGCCGCTCGCAAAGCGCGTGAAATGACACGTCGTAAGACTACTTTGGATATCGCCGGTTTGCCTGGTAAGTTGGCGGATTGCCAAGAAAAAGATCCAGCGCTTTCAGAGCTGTATATCGTGGAGGGTGACTCTGCGGGTGGTTCAGCCAAGCAGGGTCGTAGCCGTAAGACCCAAGCGATTTTGCCACTAAAAGGTAAAATCCTAAACGTTGAGCGTGCGCGTTTTGACAAAATGTTGTCGTCTGCGGAAGTAGGCAACCTAATTACGGCGCTTGGCTGTGGTATCGGTCCTGATGAATATAATCCTGATAAAGTACGCTATCACAAAATCATCATCATGACCGATGCCGACGTTGATGGGTCACACATTCGTACCTTGCTGTTGACCTTCTTCTTCCGTCAAACGCCAGAGCTGATCGAGCGTGGCTATATTTATATCGCTCAGCCACCGCTATACAAAGTGAAAAAAGGTCGTCAAGAGCTGTATCTAAAGGACGATGAAGCCTTAAAAGCTTATCTATTGTCATCAACGATTGACAATACTAAGCTACATATTAGTGCGGATGCGCCTGCCATTACTGGGCAAGCATTAGAGACGCTATTGAATGATTATAACCAAACGCAGCTGATCAAAGCCCGTTTGCAAATTCGTTTTCCAGCGGTAATTTTGGATGCTTTAACGCATACGCCAAAGCTTAGCACTGATATGACTTACGATAAGTCTGCTATGCAAGCGTGGCAAGAAGCCATGCAAACTCAGCTTGAGCACTTTGGTAGTGATCTGAGCCCTGAGATTGAATTGGTCAATATTCATGCGCCGCAACCAAAGAATATGGATGCTGCCGCTGCAGACTTATTGGGTATGAGGCCTGCGGTAGAAATTGCAGATGGCACAGTGTCTGATAGTGAGGCGTTATCAGCCAAGGCACAATGGTTGCCACGTATCACTGTTTATGTGCATCAATTAGCCCACCATTATCTGCTAGATACAAGCTTTATCAACTCAGGTGAATATACCAAGTTGCTACGATTATCGGCTGAATGGAACACCTTACTTGAGGAAGATGCCTTTATCCGTCGTGAGGCAACAGCAGGTACGACCAAAGATATCCCAGTGCGTGACTTTGATTATCTCTGGCAACAGATGATGCTGGATGCGCGTCGTGGTTTGGCAATCCAGCGCTATAAAGGGCTAGGGGAGATGAATGCTGATCAGCTTTGGGATACCACTATGGATCCTGAAAACCGTCGCATGCTACGCGTCACGATCGAAGATGCTATCGCGGCGGATCATATGTTTACCTGCCTAATGGGTGATCACGTTGAGCCACGTCGTATCTTTATCGAAGAAAATGCGCTAACAGTGTCTAATTTGGATATTTAGCTTTTAAGCTTTGAAATTATAGACCTTGAAGTTTGAATATAAGTATTTATTGGTATAAAGTCATCTTGCTCGCAAGGTGGCTTTTTTCATATGAAACATTACCAGTAAAATAGTGAGGGTAACACTATGCTAAACGCAGAACAAAAGAAGTATTTGTCACAACTATCAAAAACGGCCTTAATTGATTTTGTTTCTGATGTGTATGGTGTAGATAAAATGCTCGATAAAAAAATTGAGCGTCTGCTATTACAATCAGATAAGCCTAAACTTATAAAAAAGTTAACCACTACACTAAAAGGACTTAGAAGACGAAGGAAGTTTGTAGATTACTGGGAGTCTAGCGAATTTGCTACTGAGCTTCAGCACTTAGCCAGTGACATAATGAGCCTTTATCCTGAGCAACCACAAGAATGCTTGACGTTACTTGAGTTATTTATAGAATCTACTAATACTAGCTTAGGGCGTGCTGATGATTCCAACGGTTATGTTGGTGATATTTATAGGAGTTTGACTGCATCTTGGCTGACAGTGGCTAGCACATGCTATGAGCAAGAAAAGCGAGACATACCTGTTGATGAGCGCGATATACTCAGCCATGCTTGGATAAAGAAAGTAAAATTGCTGGCTGACGATAATGATTATGGTACTAAAGATAGTTTGTTAGAAGATATTAATGAGCTGTTATCTGAGCCTGAGATACGTGGATTGATCGCTGATTATCAACAAGAGCGTGAGAATATCCAAACAAAAAAGGCAAACGAAGATACGCTCAATGAAAGGCAAAACAGCCCTTTAAGCGATGATGCTTTTTCGATTAACTATGAAAAAATGGTAATTGAGATCGCCATAAAAAATCTATCAAGGGCGCTAGGTGATGTGGGATTTTTTGAAACCATCTTTTTTGAGATGCAAGAGACTAGACCAGTTCATCCTCGAAGATTAGAAGAGTTGCTAACATTTTTGCTAAATCAAAGAGCTTTTGATAAGGCACTACACTACTTAAATGAAGAGTGGCAAAGCGATGGTCTGTTAGATAAGACCAGACGCTTGGATTGGCTAAGTCACATATATCGCATGCAAAAAAATACCGATGCGCTCATGGAAGTGCTAGGCGAGGTATTTGAGCTGCAACCAAGCCCTTTAAGGCTAAAAGCTATCATGGCTGAGGCCAGTCCTGCTCAGCAAGCTCAGTGGCGAAAAAGAGCTTATGAGCTGGCAGAGCAACAAGAAAATGTATTTATGGCAACATCACTACTGCTAGAAATAGGAGAGGTTGAGCTTGCCAATCAGGTCGCAGTTGCCCGTTATTGCCAGTTTGCTGATGTACATTATACAGCGCTAACCGGCATGTTAAAGGAGTTGCCAGCTGAGACTGATTTACTTCAAGTTATTATTTATCGCACTTTACTTAATGATATTCTAGACAGCTCTCGCAGCAAAGCCTATGGTCACGCGGCTCGCTACTTCAACCGTCTAACAAAGCTTGATACGGTTATTAGTCAATCGTCTAAGCCTTACAGCGAACTTGCAACCCATAAAAAATATGTTATTACGCTTAAAGATAAGCATGGCAAAAAGCGTAGTTTTTGGGAAAAGGTAAACGATTAAATCGATGTGATGTTTCACGTGAAACTTCACTAGATAAATCATTATAATAAGTGGACACCAAAATGATTGAAGTTGTGTTGCTGGCTATCGCTTTAGCCATGGATGCATTTGCTGTCGCGATTGGGCTGGGTGCTAAGTCGCAAAAACAAAGCAAGCAGTATTTGTTACGTTTAGCTGTTTATGCGGCGTTATATTTTGGTATTGCGCAGGGCGTGATGCCATTGATTGGATATTTGTTAGGCGCAGCACTTTTAGGCTGGTTGGCTGCTGCTGCACCTTGGATCGGTGGCATTATACTGATCGGTCTCGGTGGCAAGATGCTTTATGAGGTGTTTACTGGTGATGGGGAGGATGCGGTAGACAGTGCGCTTCACCTAAAGGCTGGTACTATTGATACGACTGGTGATACCGTTGCCGCCATAGGCAATGGAAACGGCAGTATCAATCATCGCACTATGTTTACGCTCGCCATTGCCACCAGTATTGATGCGATGGCGGCAGGGTTTACCCTTAATTTATTGGCATTGAATGCATGGTTAGCATGTTTAATTATCGCTGTAGTAACGGCTATATTTGGGCTATTCGGTGTTTATCTAGGCTGGCGCTCTGGTACATGGTTAGAGGATAAAGCCGAAGCATTAGGTGGTTTGGTGCTTATTTTAATTGGTATAAAAATCATGTTTTTTGGCTAAATAACTAGGGCGTGTTGAACATTCATAAATGAACACTGCTGATCGCTAAAATTGTTCCAGACACGGCGCAAGTCGAAGAT
>NZ_JBEOOZ010000012.1:0-92015 GCF_040309625.1 Psychrobacter sp. 78a-MNA-CIBAN-0178 | reverse complement strand
ATAACGTGGCATGATTGGTCCTTGTGCCCCCATTTGGATTATTCTTTAGGGGTGACAACTATCCTGCCATAGGGGGGTACCCTTATATGTCACTTGCCAAGTACAGCATCAGCTAGCGGTCACAGGCAAAACGGCGGCGCACATCTGCGTACTACTCTGTGGACATGAGGCTAAGATTTATAAAGTTGAGCGTGACGAGCGCTTGATTGAGTCCATCATGGAGCATGAAAGGTTATTCTGGCAGTACGTGCAAACAGACACACCACCAACCCCTGATCATAGTGAGTCGGCAGCGCGTGCACTAAAACAGCTTTATCCCAAACCTGAGCCTAACAGCAAAATTGACTTTAAAAATGATGCTGGCGCTAACAAGCTATTTGAGCAACTACTGAGCTACCGTGATTACATGCAAGAGTTAGAGCAGCGTCATGATCAGGTAAAGCATCAGCTACAAACGCTTATTGCCGATCATGAAGTAGCAGTGTTTGAAAAAGGTGCTATTTCATGGAAGCGCTCGAAAGACAGTATCGGTCTTGATAGCAAGGCTGCCATCAAGGCGCATCCTGAATTGCTCGTGCAGTTTGGTAAGACAAAGCAAGGTAGCAGACGCTTCGTTGTGCTTAATGACTAAGCCAAAGATTACTCAATCATCAAAACATCTATTAACCAATCAAAGCAAATCAATCAAAGCGCATAACTGCCCACCCTAATCGGTGGGCTTTTTTATGGCTCATCAAAACACATAAGGAATATCACCATGATTAAAGGTCTCACCATAACCCCACCAGTATTAGGTCGTATCAGCATTGGACGTGTCATTCAAAAAGATGGCAAGCGTCTGCCTGCCAAAGACGATCAATTTACCATCACCAGCCAAGTCCAAAATAAAGACGGCTGGATCAATCATCCACTCGATGAAAAGCTACGCGCAACTAATGAAGGCAAGCTGAGGCAAATACCCGTGCGTATGCTGTTTAATGACCCTGAACTAAACCTCCGTGCTGAATATACTTTGTTTGATCGGCAAACTGGACGCCCGCTATGCGTAGGCGACGGTGAGCAGTGTCAGCGGCGCACAAGCAAGGGTGTGGAGCAATTACCTTGCCCATCCCCTGATCGTTGTCCACTAGCGCAAGGCGGTGCTTGTAAACCGTATGGACGGCTTTATGTCAATCTGTCTGAAGACGATGAGCTGGGCACATTCATCTTCCGCACGACTGGCTTTAATAGTATTAGAACGCTTGCCGCACGCTTAAGCTATTTTGCTGCAGTATCAGGCAATAAGCTATCTTGTCTGCCACTACAACTCACGCTAAGGGGTAAAAGCACCACGCAAAGTTATCGTACGCCAATTTACTTTGTGGATCTGACATTGCGTGATGGGGTGACGCTTAAAGATGCGGTACAACATGCTGGAGCGATTGATCGTGAGCTTAGCGAACATGGCTTTGATCAAGCGGCGTTAGAAGAAGCGGCTAAACAAGGTTATGTGAACTCCTGCTTTGAGGTTGATAGCGATGGTCTACTTGATGTGGTCGAAGAGTTTTATCCAATCGAGACGGAGGATGTGAGCAGTACTCAGCAAGGGAATTATCAGAATGGGTTAGCGACTCATAACGTGAGCAGCATTGAGCAAGGCTTACGAAAAAGCGTGACAGTAGTGAGCTAAAACCATCGGGCTAGAGATGCGACATAATAAAGAGCTGATTTATTCAGCTCTTTTTTTATTGTTTCATACAAGGCCAGTTACTGGACTACATGGGATGCCGTAAAAAAATATGGGACTCCGTAACTGTATGAGAAGAAAGATTCTCATTAATTTACAAAGGAGATAATCATGGAACAGTTAAATGCGAACACACAACAAAACGTATCAACAGCTAACGCTTTACAGATACCTCGCATGATACCGCTCAAGCAGGTAATGCATTATACAGCGCTTAGCAGTACTACGATTTATGAGATGGTCAATAAAAAATCTGATCGTTACGACCCAACATTCCCTGTTCAAGTAAAGCTATCAAAGGGACGTGTAGCATGGGTAGAACGCGAAGTGGCTGCTTGGATTGAGAGTAAGATGGCTGATCGGATTCACTGATCAAGGATAGAAAATAAGCCGCACTACGCGGCTTATTTTTTTGCTGTCCTTAACCGCATCTAGCTACGTTTAGCCACTTCTAGCTATCTGCAAGATACCAAGTTTGATCTTTAGAAGCCACTAGGCTATCACGGCACATTTTCTGTAATAGATTACGCACCTTGTTTTTACGCTGTTTATCATTTAGTACTTGCGGTAATTTATTAGTCAGCATCTTATCAAAGTCAGCTAGTCTACCCAGACGATAGTCTTGATGACCAATGGCATTACTTAATGCTTCACGGATGATATAGAGGTCGTACTGCTGCACCTCTTCAGGGAACAACGTACCAGCAGGCATGTAGCGGTAATTTAGATTGCGAATTTTGTTATACACCTCGTCCAAGGCTAACAAAAATGGTGGCGAAAAATACTCATAGTCTTTTTCAATACCATCAACGCCCTTTAGAATCCAAGTGATATGTGCTTGCGCTGGACTTAAAAAATACGTGGATTCATAACGTCCCAATAAAATAATCGCTGTGTTAGTTTAGGGGATAGTTACAAGCGGATACTAACAGCAATATCTCAACCGCTGTAAAGTGTAGTAGCATAAAAAATAGCAAGCCGCATCTATCTTAGGAGAAGCTAGTTATCCAGTGCCTCACGTATTACTGAGCGACTGGCTTTTGGCTATAGACTCATCCCAATAAGGCGGCGCTCCATAATAGCCTTCCATAAAATCGATAAAACACCTGACTTTGTGCGGTAGTAGCTTTCTATGGGCGTAGACGGCATATAAACCTAAGCGTTTAGGTTCAAGTTCAGGCAATACTATCACCAGCTTGCCACTGCTAACTGCTTCACTGACAATAAATGTCGGCTGTAATACCAATCCTGCACCTTCAATAGCTCCTTCTACCAACACATCACCGTTATTACTAAGAAACTCACTACCTTGCTTGAGAATCTTCGCCTTTAATAATTGGTAGACCTCTTCCTTCGCGTCCATGTTCATATAGCTATAATGTAAATAGCGATGATTCTCTAAATCTTCAGGCTTATCGAGTGTGTCATGCTTTTTCAAATATTCAGGCGACGCACACAGAACCACACGAATAGGTGCCACTTCCTTCGCAATAAGTGATGAGCTTTTCAGTTGACCTATACGCAGTGCAATATCAAACCCTTCTTCAACAATATCGACTTTACGATCAGTCAATTGTAGATCGACTGTGACCAATGGATAACGGATCTGAAAGTCAGTGACTAATTTAGCCATATGTTTTAAAGCAAAAGATACTGGCGCACTTATGCGCAACACACCTTTAGGGTTTTGCTGCAAACCACTTAGTTGCGACTCCATATCATCCATACTCAATAAAATCTGCTGCGCATGACCAAAGTAATGACTACCAGCTTCGGTGAGGCTTACTTTACGGGTGGTACGATTCAGCAGACGATTATTTAGCTGCTCCTCCAACTTAGAGACATATTTGCTCACCAATTGAGGTGACAGTTGCAGAGTATTTGCCGCATTAGTAAAGCTGCCTTCGGTCACCACCGCTACAAAGGCACGCATCGCATCGATTCTATCCATATTTTGCCCTGTTTTTCTTTAACTATCGAAATTGAACAATAAAGCCATTATCAACGATATGTTGTTAATTAATCAATATCACCTATCTTACTCTTTTTTTATGTTGATGGTAAAGTAGGGTCATGCTTTTTAAAAGCAATCATCTGACTAGGAGTAAGTATTATGTTAATCAATGGCAATTGGACTGAAGACTGGCAACCGGTACAAGCAGAAGACGAACAAGGGCGTTTTATTCGTCAAACCTCATCGTTCCGTCATTGGATTACTGCTGATGGACAAGCAGGACCAACGGGTACTGGGGGCTTTAAAGCAGAAAAAGACCGCTATCATCTATACGTAGCGCTGATTTGCCCTTGGGCCTCACGTACCTTGATGGCACGTCAGTTAAAAGGTCTGCAAGATATAATCGATATTACCGTGGTCAATCCGCAGCTTGGCAATCAAGGCTGGCAGTTTGGTGGCTTTGACGGTGCTGACAGTGATCCTATTAATCATGCCCAATTTGCTCATCAACTTTATACCAAAGCAGACCCTCAATTTACCGGACGCGCGACTGTACCTGTGCTTTGGGACAAAAAAACCAATACTATCGTTAATAATGAGTCTGCTGATATCTTACGTATGCTAAATACCGCTTTTACAGAACTCGTGCCAAATTACGTTGACTTGTTTCCAAAAGAGCTTGCTGATGATATCGAAGCCCTAAACTTAGTTATCTATGAGAATTTAAACAACGGCGTATACAAAGCAGGATTTGCGACGACACAAGGGGCTTATGAAGAAGCTTATCAGCAAGTATTTGACACCTTAGATATGCTTGAGGCGCGCCTGAGTGATGGTCGTCATTATCTATTTGGTGAGCAGCTGACGGAAACAGATATTCGACTGTTTGTGACTTTAGTACGTTTTGATGCCGCTTATCACGGTCTATTTAAATGCAACCGTAACTTGATCAAAGATATGAGTTCTCTACATGCTTATATGCTACGAATCTTAGCGCTTGATGGCATTTCAGAGACGGTGAGTATCAAGCACATCAAAGCAGGCTATTACTCTATCAAAGCGTTAAATCCCAATGGAATCGTGCCCACAGGGCCTGAACATATTTAGCAAGATAAAGGAGTAAAGTTCATGAATAATGAATCAACCACAGTCAAGCAACCTGTATTGTTTATACCTCATGGTGCCGGGCCTTGTTTTTTTATGGATTGGCAACCAGCAGACACTTGGGATCAGATGGCTGACTTTTTAACTAATAGCTCAAATGGTTTGCCAGAGCGTCCCAAAGCTATTTTAATAGTCAGTGCCCATTGGCAAACGCGGGAGTTTAGTATTACTGCCAGCAAGCAGCCTGAGCTGATTTATGATTACTCTGGCTTCCCTGAGCATACGTATCAGCTGACTTATCCAGCAGCTGGTGCGCCAGTACTGGCTGAGCGAATTGGTCATTTGCTCATCGATGCTGGTTTAAGCAATAAGCAGGACAGTTCCAGAGGTTTTGATCATGGGGTGTTTATTCCACTGAAACTGATGTTCCCTGACGCCGATATTCCAGTAGTACAGCTATCTCTGCGTCATGATTTAGACCCAAAAGTACATCTAAGAGCGGGCCAAGCGCTTGCCTCACTACGTGATGAAGGCGTGTTGATCGTAGGCAGTGGTATGAGCTTTCATAATATGCGAGGCTATGGTGATTCGAGTTTTACCGCACCGTCAGTAATATTTGACGAGTGGCTAACGACAGCAGTTGCAGCTAATGCAGATGAGCGCTTTGCAGCGCTTGCTAATTGGCCAGAGGCACCTCATGCATTGGATTCTCATCTATTAGGTGCGGAGGAGCATTTGCTACCTTTAATGGTTGCCGTAGGGGCAGCAGGAACAGATAGAGGTAAGAAAACATATTCTCAGCAAGTCATGAAAACTCAGATTTCAGCCTTTCAGTTTGGCTAAATTTATTAATCTGATATTCATTTAATTCTTTATAAACTGATACTCACAAAGCAGCAAACATACATAGACAAAAATTATTTATAAACGGAGAAATATTATGAACATCAACCTTAATGGAAAAACAGCACTCGTCACAGGTTCAACTGCGGGTATTGGCCTCGCTATTGCAACAGGTCTTGCCAAAGCTGGCGCACAAGTCACTATCGTTGGTCGCGATCAAGCTGGCGTTGATGAGGCGATCAAACAGCTTCAACAAGCTGATGCTGTTAATGATGCCAATAATATAAAAGGCATTGTTGCTGATGCGGGGACGGCTGGTGGCTGTCAGACAATTATCAACACCTTGCCAGAAGTAGATATCTTAGTGAACAATCTAGGGATTTATGGCGCCACCCCTTTCTTTGATATTGATGACAATGCTTGGGAGGAGATGTTCCAAATTAATGTCATGAGCGGTGTCCGTCTGTCGCGGCATTATGCAAAAGCAATGAAGGAAAAAGGTTGGGGTCGTATTCAGTTTATCTCTAGTGAATCGGCATTGAATATCCCAGCTGAAATGGTGCACTACGGCGTGACTAAAGCAGCTATTCAAGGCGTATCACGTGGTCTTGCCAAAGTGTTAGCGGGCAGCGGTGTGACAGTGAATAGTATTTTGCCAGGACCGACTCGAACCGAGGGCGCAAAAGCCATGATGCAAGAACTGGCGGATGAGCGCGGCGTCTCAGCGGAGGAGATGGAAGGCGTATTCTTAGATGAGAACCGTCCATCAACGCTACTTAAGCGTTTTGCAACCCCTGAAGAAATTGCCAACATGAGTGTCTATATTGCCTCAACACAAGCGAGCGCAACCACGGGTTCAGCACTACGGGTTGAAGGTGGTATTGTAGAAAGTATTGCTTAACGAGTTTTAGACGGTAAGTTTCTATCATTAATAATAAGGGTATTTAATTATGCTAACATCTAGCGCAACGATACAAACACAAAATCCGCAGCAAATAATGAATCGACTGTGCAAGCACTGGGCACATAAGCTGCCCGTTACCCTAAGCTCAGATAAAGGTGAGATTGAGCTGCCCATGGGTGTCTGTCAGATGTATTGTACTGACTTACTGATAGTAACACTCAAAAGTGATACCGAGCAGTTGCCAAAATTACAGCAAGTTGTCAGTGATCATTTGCTACGTATGGCTGGCAAAGAGACGCTTGTTATCGAATGGGCTTAATTGAGCATCACAGCCAATACAAGAAGAAAAGGTTATGAATATTGATTCGAAAGAGCGCTATGGTCGCATTAGCAAATTTTTTCACTGGAGTATGACAGTATTAATCTTCTGGTAGTTACTTAAGTTCACTGACCGTATCAGCGACGGCGAGCATTGGATCGGTCAGACGTTAGTGCCTTGGCATGTTTCTATTGGTGTTCTATTGCTCGTATTAGTTGTCCTGAGACTGATGTGGGTCGCTTCGCAACGCCATCAACGTCCAGTACACGAGCCAACCACTGCCAAGCTGGTTATCGCTGGTCATGGTTTGCTTTACGCGTGTATGTTACTGCTGCCGCTAGCTGGAATCATGATAATGATTGGTGGAGGCTATGGCCTAACCGCATTCGGCTTTGATATCTTTGCTGAAGGTGAAAAGGTTGCTTGGGCGGCAACGCTGGGTCAACTGCATGCACCACTGGCTTGGATGCTGACAGCACTAATCATTGTCCACACTGCTATGGCTTTGTATCATCATTACATTAAAAAGGATAACACCTTAAAGCGGATGCTGTAGTGCCTTTAAAATTACTACAGAATAACTCTATTGAGTAGCATAGTGAAGCGCCTCGAGTATATCGGAGGCTGATATTTTTCCAAAAAACCATCTTAAACTATCTAGCTCCAAATTTTACTCATTCAAGTAAAACTCAGCCATCCCGTCGAGCCTAGCCTTCACCTCTTTCCAGTTCGGCATTACTTGCGTTAATAGGCGCCAAAAGTTCTCGCTATGGTTATGCTCAGCTATATGACACAGCTCATGCAATATCACGTAATCAATGCACTCCTTTGGGGCTTTTATTAAATGAGGATTTAATATTAAATTGCCTTTAATTGAGCAGCTCCCCCATTGCTTTTTCATGGTCATTAATTTTATTGAGGGACTACTCTCGACCCACGAGGCCTTATATAGCAAGGCTTCAAGCCTCTCTCTAGAGACCGACGTAAATTTATCTTTATACCATTTATCAATCAAGCTTTTCACGAGAACTGCTTGTTTTTCAGAGTCTAATTCAGAATCAATTTGAGACAATTCCACATTCAGCTTACCGCGACTAAGCTTCACCGTGCTGTTTATCCCATCAGCAGTTTCTGTACTGGTTATCACTTTTAACACATAACGACGACCCAAATAAAACTGGGTCTCACCGCTAACATAACGTTTGGGTAATACATGATCTTGTTGCTTGGCAAAGTCTTGTAGGCTTTGCCATATCCAGCGCGCACGCTGCATCATCGCATCGTGTATCATCTCATCGGTAGCATCGTTAGGTGCGGTGGCGACCACACGCTGATCAGGATGTACTTTAATGATCACTTTTCGAGGCTTAGCCTTTTTAGCAATCAGCTTGTCGCTTTCAGGCTTATTTATCTTTTCTTTATAAGTTGCTTCTTTACGCACGACATAAGTTGCTTCTTTACGCACGACTTCATAGTCAATTTTATCTTGACCATAATAAAATGCACCATTCTCAGTCATTGCCTACTACCCTCTTGCTACTCTTAGGCTACTTGTCTCTCGAAAGTCCAAGACGGGTAATCTTTAGTACTTCCTCGATAAGCTGTTGCGCTTTATCAATACCTAAATCCATAAATAACATCGGCAGCAATTTGACACTAATAGCATTTTCAATTTCTGCTGGATTGATAGAATACTCAGCCACTGCTGTCTTAACGATCTTATCAATCTCAAAGGCGTAAGCGACTAGCTTGTCGTTATCTAAATCTTTATCTATCAAGAAATCAAAATCAAATAAATGCTTAAACAAACCAAAGTACGCCTGAGCATGTTTGTTCAATTTACCACTATCATCGATAAACGCATTCGGTACATCAGCGACATCGCGGTCTTTGACAGCTTGCTCAAAATCAGCAAACATCATGTACTGCTTCACTGGCGCATCGAACATGGCCTTAGCATCCGCAATCGCTTGCTTGAGCAATTTAGAAAAATACTCTTGGGCATAAGGATCATCAGCAAGATCTTGCTCAATCATCTTGGTGACACGACCAGTGATTTTATCGGTTTGGTTGCGCGCTTCATCATCGCTTAATTCTTCAGGCTTAACATCCTTACCTAAGTTACCAACCAAGTAAGCACCTTTTGCTTCGCGAACTTCAAGGCCTGCGATATGCTTATCAAGCAAGCTGCGAATATCTGCTTCATATTCATCATAGTCGATGGTTTCATCTGCATCTTCACGGACTTGCTTACGTAGATTGATAAAGGCTTTTAGATCGGCTTTGTAGCGATCACGCTTGCTATCAAATGATTTGTCTTCAAAGAAAGACGCCGATTGCAACGCAATTTTCATAGCGTTAGAAAATGCGGTCAAAGCTGCATAAAAGTCATCACGCTCTTTAAGCTTGGTATCGACTACTCTGCCGTCGATCTCTTGCATCTTTGGCGCCAGCACCTGCCTTAACGCTTGACCGTCTTGCTTATTTTTTACCGATGAGAAGATCGCCCACAGCTCACTATGTAACCTCGGTAGCTGCTTGTACTCAGTATCCATCGCGTTATATAGACCTTTGAGGTCATCGATATCAAAGCCACCTTGCGTACGTTCTGCTAAGTCTTGGTATTTTTCAATAGTGATATCCAGCTCTTTTAAGATGCCGCGATAATCAATCAAATAACCAAAGCGTTTCTTCTCATGCAAGCGGTTTACCCGTGCAATCGCCTGAATCAGGTTGTGCTGCTTTAAGGGCTTATCGATATACAGTACGGTGTTTTTTGGCTCATCAAAGCCCGTTAGTAGCTTATCGACAACAATCATAATGTCAGGACCATCATCCTGACTAAAGGCTTCTATGATAGCTTTGGTATAGGCTTTTTCGTCACCGCCATACTGATTGGCGACATTGGCTTGCCACCAATTCTGGACAATGTCTTTTGACTCGCCATCGACGGTATCATGCCCCTCACGGGTATCAGGTGGCGACATGGCAACCACTGAGGTCACTTTGCCAATCTTATCTAACGCCATTTTATAGCGGATAGCTGAGGCTTTAGAGTCACAAGCCAGTTGACCTTTTAGGTGCTGCTGTTTAAAGTTTTGGAAATGATCAGAGATGTCATGAGCGATCAGCTCAATACGTCCTTCAACCTGATAGATTTGACCTTTTTGAGAGAACTTACGTTTAAGGTCAGTCTTTTGATCATCGGTAAGCTTTTGGGTAATACGGTCAAACCATGCATCGATAGCTTGGTCATTGGTATTAAGCTCAGGGATACGCTCTTCGTATAACAGTGGCGTGACCGTTTTATCTTTAACCGCTTGCTGCATGGTATAAGAGTGGATGATGCTACCGAATTTATTCTCGGTCTTGTCATCTTTTAGCAATGGCGTACCTGTAAAGGCAATAAAAGCAGCGTTTGGCAAGGCTTGCGCCATACGAATATTATTCTCACCGTTTTGGCTACGGTGACCTTCATCGACCATAACGATGATATTTGGGCTGTCGTTATAACATTCATCATATTTAACGGCTGAGCCAAACTTATTAATAATGGAGAAAATAACACGCTCATTACCATGACCGATTTGCTGAGCTAAACGGCGACCAGAGGTTGCCATAGCATCGGATTTATCACGATCGGATAATACACCACCAGAAGCAAAGGTTTTACTAAGCTGAGTTTCTAGATCGACACGGTCGGTGACGATAATGACGCGGCACTTCGCGAGATCCTCTAACCAAATCAAAGCTTTGGAGAAAAACACCATCGTAAAGGACTTACCACTGCCTGTAGTATGCCAAATGACACCGCCTTGCCGACTACCCGACTTACCATCAGGGCCATCAAAGGTACTGATACGATCAATCAGAGCTTTGATACCAAAGACTTGCTGATAACGAGCAACGATTTTGCCAGCTTTTTTATCAAACAAGGTAAACATGCGCGTCATCTCAAGCAGACGTTCAGGCTGCAAAAGACTGATGATTAAGCGGTCTTGGTCGGTGACGACTAAATCACCGCCAGCAATCAATGATTTATATTCATCTTTAATAGAGGTAGGACGATCACCAAACAAGTTATCAATCTGCTCGTCACTGAGCGCTTGGTTTTTTAAACGATGAAAATCAGGCTCAGAGATTTCTTCTTCGACCCATTTCGCCCAAAATTTCCTAGGTGTACCGCAAGTAGCATACAGACCGTCATTACCGTTAACCGCAAGTAATAACTGGCTATAGGCAAATAGGTTTGGAATAAATTTCGGCTTTTGATTGCGAATATGCTGGGACACCGCTTGAGCATTGGTCGACTGTCCCTCTCTATTCGAATCAGGGCGCTTGGCTTCGACCACTGCCAGCGGTAGACCGTTCACGAAGCAAACGATATCAGGAATGACATTACCTGTGCCCTCAGTATTCTGTACTACCATCTCTTCAGTAACGTGAAAGCTATTATTATCAATATTATTCCAATCTATCAGAGCGACGGTCTGCGAGGTTTTTTTACCGTCGATAAACTCGGTCACCGTTACGCCGTACAGCATGGCGTTATAGAGCTTTTCATTGGCGAGCTGCAAGCCTAAGTTCATGGCGGGATTTAGCTCGTGCATGATTTTATCAATGGCACTGTCTGATAAATAATGCGGTGTGCCTTCAAACATAAAGGTTTGCTTGGCTAAGAACGCACGCATGATGGGCAATAACACCACTTGGTTGGTGGCTTTATTAGCATTAGCCTGATTCGCTAGCAGCTTACTAGCACGCATAGCGTTGCATTGGCTTGGCGGAATAAATTGATAGCCTAGTGTGGTAAGCAGTGCTAAGGCAGGAAGCTTTGAGCTAAATTCTTCTGCGAAGTTAATCGTGTTATTAGACATTACGCCACCCATTGCCTCAATGCATTTATAGCAATTGGCGCAAAGGCTTCAAGTTTGCCATTCTTAGGATGCGATAAATCATCAATGACCATTTGGATTAAATCACTATCATCTATGACATCATTAGGGTTAATGCCATTACCTAATAATAAAGCTTGTACAAACTGCCGTCTTTGCTCCACCAAAGATTTATTGTCATTGCCCAAATTTAATACGCGAACGGTTTCTTTGGCCTTAGCAGTTTTGCCTTCCACTCTACCACTTAACTTAAACTCTAAGTCTGTCTCACATTCAATATCAAAAGGCGTAAGTGGTAATGGCTGCGAACCATGTGCATTATCACATTGTTTAGGGGTCCTACAGCTGGCAACAATATTGGTATAATCAAGGCTCCTATTTGGCGCTATGCGTCTAGCGAGGACATGTTCATTCATGCAATCTTTGCCATTACCTGAAATGGGTTTGCAGCAGTATGCGCAGAGATAGAACTGTTCTGTTGCACAAGCAAGTCGAATATCTTCTCTTTCTACTTTATTTAATTTATCGTAATTGCCATGAGGGTTTGCTCGCTTCCAGCGGGTAAGACTTTGTGGCTCAAACCCTGTTTGCTTAGTTATTTTTCGCAAGTTGCAGCTCCTTTTTACGAAGTAGCAACCTTGCTTTGGCAAGCTCCATGTTGCCTGATGGCAGCTCCATTTCTAAAGCTTCTAAAAGCGTTTTAGCATTGCCAATATCAGCATCCTGTATTGCATCTAATAGATTGCCAAGCTTTTCGTTAATATCATGATCACGAATGTCAGTATCCATCACTTCTAGCAAGACAGTATTAACGTCCTCACCATATAAAGGTGGCAATGCGATGATCTCACCATCATTTAACAAATAAACTAAAATATCCTTTTGATCGCTAATGACTAAAGGCGAATGAGTACTTAGGACAATCTGGCATTTAGGAAAGGTATCGGTAAAGCGCTGCACAAGGTTACGCTGCCAACTGGGATGCAGGTGCATATCGACTTCATCTATCAAGATAATGCCATCGCCGTGTAAAGGATTGTCCAATTCAGGATTCATCATTGCTAGACGTCTAGCAATGTCTCCTACTAACGCCATAAGTGATTTCTCACCTTGCGAGAGTTGCATAACATTCAGTGATTTACCGTTTTTATCGACTGCCATATGCAGACGTGGCTTACGCTGTACTCGAATATTGCTTAGATCGGGCATAAAAGCTGTGATAGCGGTTCTAACTGCTTTTAGTTGATTGTCTTGGTATTCATCATTTAAAATTTTTTTAATAAAAGATATTGACTCTTGTATGTCTCCAATTTCTTTTTTTGCAGTATCTACATCATTAAAATCTATCTTTTTTATTCTTTGCTCATAATTGTCCATTAAAGCGTCAATGTCTGAGAATTCAATCTCAATAAATGATTCGTACCTTCTATTCTCCTCCTCGTTCTCAATATCTTCACGCTCGCGAAACCATTCAAAAAATCGCCTAAAGTCCACGCCTTGATTCAGCGCACTGTCATAACCGTCTATCTGATCAAAATTGTGTTTGTTTCTAATCTTTAATGGAATATCTAACACTGAACGCTCAACAGGATAGTAAGCAATCAAAGGCAGGCTAGCACTATCGTTATCGGTAAGTTGCTGACGGTAATTATCTACAAGCTTAGAAAGATGGCTCAAATTACTAGACTTATCGCTTTTGCGCCCTTTACGTGCTTTAACTAACGTCCATTGATACGATAAAAGCGCGGCTTCGCTATCGGTTTGAATATCATCAGATAATTGCAAAGTGATACTAGCTGCTGGTGCGTTATCGATAATATACAGCTCATCGATGGCATGACCACTGCCCTTTTCGGTACGCAAGCGTGCAACGAACCAGCTTAATGAAGTCGCTAATGCGTCTAATATTGAGGTCTTGCCTGCGCCGTTATTACCAATAAATACGGTAACATTCGACTCGTTATCTTCAGTCGGGGCAAAGTCCACTTCAAGGCTCTCAAAGCGTCCTAGGTTATTTAGCGTTAACTTTTTTATTTCCATGGTTATGTCCAAGCTTTACGCTTTGCATCGGTAGGATTTATTGATAGAGGATGAGTAATATTGAGTTAGTATAGCAGTGAGTCGTTAGCAATCGCTATAGGCCACTTTATTTCGTCCGATACTGTCATGAAAAAGGTAAAGAAAAACCGCCAAGGTTGCGCGTTACCCAAAGGGCACTAAGCGTGGCGGTTATGTTGGGTATAGATTAGTTGATAGTTGTTATGGTGTCAATTTACTTTGACAAGAAATAAAAAGTAAAAGCTCAAAAAAAGTAGCCTCGATATCTGAATGCTTTAAAAAGTGGGAAATATGCGAGTCATGGGACGGTATTCTTTAAAACTGTATTCGCGCCTCGTCCCTCGGCAAGATGGTATCTACACACTGATCACGATAGCCTATATAATTTGCCAGTATGTCCATTAAAAGTGAGGCTAAAATGACTCTAACGTAAGATTTGCAGTTCTTATAAATAAAGTAAATATGTAAAATAATTTTAATATGGTATGGATTAAACAATTTTGATCGTTATAACTTAAAATTGATTTAAAGGAGAGTGAGGTGAAGCTCTATAGAGGATTATCGTACATTAACAATAACAATATTCTTGAGAATAAATTTTTGAAAGAACCTAGAGTACCATTGCATACTAATATCAATATACATAATGTAGCTGATAACTGGTTTTATAATAAATTCGGAGTGAGAGCAAGAAGTGAAACTATTTTTTGTACTACAGACTTGCATCAAGCTTTAAGATTTGGATATGTCCATAAAATAGTACCTATAGAAGATGAAGGTATTAGGTTTATTTACAGTCCAAATGTAATTGATCTTATTGATATTCAAGAAGATATTGAAGAAAGGAGTGAGGGTTGTTACGATGAAAAAGAGATTGTTGAGTGGCTTGAAAGTAAATACTATTGCATTGAGAAGTCTTTTAAAGATATACCTTCAGGATTCAAAGGAGAAATCATGCTATATTGCAAAAAATATGAGATTAAAGAGTTATAGTAAGCTAGATGATAAGTTTTCAACTAAGAAGTTTTTAAAAAGTTTAAGTTTGTATAGAATTGATGGATATAGATTCCATAAAAAATTGGGAGGAGGTAGTTCTT
The DNA here is from genome assembly GCF_040309625.1 of Psychrobacter sp. 78a-MNA-CIBAN-0178. Taxonomy (NCBI): domain Bacteria; kingdom Pseudomonadati; phylum Pseudomonadota; class Gammaproteobacteria; order Moraxellales; family Moraxellaceae; genus Psychrobacter; species Psychrobacter sp. 78a-MNA-CIBAN-0178. The sequence goes on along the minus strand of NZ_JBEOOZ010000012.1, from coordinate 77,115 downwards.
TAAACTGCTTATATATGGAAGGCGAAAGAAAAGTTGTTATTAAGTTTTTAATTGCACCTAGAAATAACATCGAATTAGAGCGCTTCAAACAGGAAGCATCAGTCTTAGAATATAATCATATTAACGCAACTCCAGATTTCGATAACTATTATATTAAGACGAGCAGAATTTTAATCCCTAAAAATAGTTATCCACTACCAGTACTAGTCCATAAATATACTAATATGTGTGATGGATTAATAAATTTTTTTTCGTATGAGTACCAAGAAGGTGTTTTACTGAGTAATCTAAAGACGAACAGTTATACGTTAGAGCAAAAAATAACATTACTACATCGGATTGCTTCAGGTTTAAATTATTTCAATAGATTAGGTTATGAGCATAGAGATATACATCCAGGAAATATACTAATTAAAGACAACTATAGTATGCCTAATTTAGATTTGGATTATCAGAAGCAAAATGAACCGGGAGTGGTATTTCTTGATATGGGGAGTTGCCAAAAGAATAACTTCTATCAACATGAGGCATTTCGTTTTGAGAGAGATGTAGATGAAGATCTAGTGTTTAGCGACAATAACCGACGGCTTCTATCTTCGTTCGTAACTATGGCGCCAGACTTTTTACAAGAAGGTGAAAAAACAAAAAACTATGATTCTTGGTCATTCGGTGTTTACGCATATAAACTAATATTCAATGAGTATCCATTCGATGCCAAGCAGATAGGGGATGTTAATTTACTAGTGAATAGTAGGAATTTTCCAGATAGTTTTGAAAAAAATTTAAACCAGTTAGAACCTGGCTTAAAGTATATTTTTAAACATTTATTATCTCCTAAGGGAAATGAACGTCCTGAAATATATGTTATTGTACGTCTTTTTAGTTGGCTAAGGTTTCATAATAATAGGTTTCAAGACCCTGACTTCATCAAAAAAGTAATACATAATAATGGCGAGGACCCATATCACAATCCTATCGACAATTATTATTAATGATTGTGTAGATTAATAATATACACAATCATTAATTTACGCTAGTAGTTTTACTTAGTTATATTTAAACTAAACCATCAACCCGCACCCGCTTCTTACCCGTCAACAAAACCTGCATCAACGCCTTTTTCTCTTGCTGCAAATCAGCCAATTGCTGCTCAAGCAACTCAATTTCTTTATCGGCATTGGTTAAAACAGTGGCGATTTTTTGTTGTTCTTTTAGATTTGGTACTATGAATTTTACCTTTTCAAAACTCGTCTTATTTAGTATAGGTACAGCTGTAGTCCCTGCCCAAGCTAGTAATTTATGAGTATTAAACTCTATTAGATAATAAAAGAATTCATTTGAATTATTCTTATTAATTACCACGGAATTGATTTGTTGATTGGTAGCTAAATCTTCATTGGCTATCGCATTTTTTCCTATAGACGCTATGCAAGTTACTAAGACACTTCCTTTAGGAACAACTCTAGCTTTAGTTGCCCCTGATTCTGTTAGTTTAACTTTAGTATTTGATACATACTTTTGCTTAAAATCTTCAGCTGTAGCCCAAGATATATTGCCATCATAATTGCTAGAATCATTTTTTGGTGGCGTGCTACCAGTAACAACCTTACCAAAAGATGATACTGTTGCTTCTTCCCACTCACCCGCAAACCTTTTCCCCGACTCATCAAGCAACCGCTTTTTACCCGTCAGCAACTGCTGCATCAAGGCTTTTTTCTGCTGGGTACTATTGGCAATTAAACGCTCAGTGGTGCCAATCGCTTTATCCCAAGTAGATAGAATTTTGGCGATTTTTTGTTGTTCTTGTTTTGAAGAGGCAACCATAATTGGTAGTTCAGAAAGTATCGTAGTATTTAAATTAAGCATTGTTTGACCAACAGCATTTTGCTCTAACCACTTTCTTACTGCACTTTTTTGTAGGAAATAAGATAAAAATAATGCCGAGTGTTCTTTACTAATAGAAGCTTTTAAACATCCTGTGCCACACAGTGCACCTTCAGACTCTTCCGTTATTAAACCAAATCGAGCAACATCACCTCTTCTACTGAATAAAATATCGCCTTTTTTTAATTTATGCTTAGCAAGATCATCAGCTCTAGACTCTGTAATTTTTGCAGCACTATTAATGTCTGCTCTGCCGTTAATCAAATCTTTTGGCATCAAAACTGGAATGCCTTCATCTGTATATTCGTGAGCATGAAGTTGACTACCGAAAGGTCCAGTCTGAACTTTACTAGAAATATCACCAAGTGAGGTTAATTTCCAACCCTTAGGCACCATAACCCAACTCCTTTAAAAACCCTGCCATCTCAATCTCTAAGCTATCGAGTTCAGCCTTTAACTCAAGACGTTCAGCACGCACCGCATCCAGATCAATCTCCGCCTCTTCCTCAAAGGTATCGACATAGCGTGGAATATTTAGGTTAAAGTCATTTTCTTTTATCTCATCAAAGCTCGCTAGATACGCATATTTATCGACACTTTCTCGCGCCTTATAAGTCTCAATGACTTTAGCAATGTTATCTTCAGTCAGCTGATTTTGATTTTTACCTGATTTAAACTCATTACTGGCATCGATAAACAGGACTTTGTTATCGGTCTTATTCTTTTTAAAGATGAGAATTGCGGCTGGAATACCCGTGCCAAAAAACAGCTTCTCAGGTAAACCAATCACCGTATCAAGCAGGTTTTCTTCGATGAGTTGCTGACGGATTTTGCCTTCACTAGACGCGCGGAACAGCACGCCATGTGGTACAACTACACCCATTCTGCCAGTACTTGGCTTGAGCGTTTCAATCATATGACTGATAAAGGCATAGTCGCCCTTGGTCTTGGGCGGTACACCGCGATGGAAGCGACCATAAGGATCGCTGCTGGCATCCTCATGACCCCATTTATCCAGTGAAAACGGCGGATTGGCAGTGACCACATCGAACTGTAATAAGTGCTTGCCGTCCTTATCAAGTAGCAGCGGATTGCGGATGGTATCGCCCCACTCGATTCGGTGGTTGTCCTCACCATGCAAAAACATATTCATCTTAGCCAGTGCCCATGTCGAGCCAATGGCTTCTTGACCGTATAGCGCATATTTCTTGGAGTTTGAGTTTTTGCGTACCATCGCCCCGCATTTAATAAGTAGCGACCCTGAACCGCAAGCCGGATCACAGATTTGATCACCTTCAACAGGCTCAAGGATAGTCGCCAGTAAACTCGATACTTCTGGTGGCGTATAAAACTCACCCGCCGTTGCGCCACTACTGGCGGCAAAGTGCTTGATTAAAAACTCGTAGGCATTACCAATCACGTCCAAACTACCGACACGCTCAACGCTTAGGTTAAGGATATCTTTGCCAAAGTCTTCTAATAAATGCCGCAGTAACTCGTTCTTTTGCTTTTCTTGACCGAGTTTATCGGTGTTAAAGCTGATGTCTTGAAAGACGTTTTTGAGCTTAGTGCCGTTGGCTTCTTCAATCGCATGAAGGGCCTCATCGATACGTTGACCATTGCCCGGCTGATGACGCTGCTCATATAAATCCCAAAAGCTTGCGCCCTCAGGTAAGACAAAACGCTGCTTGGACATCATGGCATGGATCAGTTCTGGATTGTCACCAAACTGCTCAACCAGTTTGTTGTACTCATCGCGATAGACGTCTGACAAATACTTTAGGAACAACATAGTTAAGATGAAGTCTTTATAGGTATCGGCGCTAATGACCCCACGGAAGGTGTCACAGGCATTCCATACGGCTTTATTAATATCGTCTTGATTGATTTGGCTGGGCATTTATGGTTCCTAGATACTTTGGAAGGTAAGAGTTTTTATAGTGAGGTAATGATAGCAGGGTCTGATATGGATATCTTAAACTGATGGGTATTTAACTATGAGATTATTTCAAATTCGTGTAACATTTGTTTATTTTTACTTTGAGGCAAAGCATGGTTTTAATACGACATTTTATCCAAAAAATGGCAATAGCAATACTAGCACTGAGTATCAGCTGGTCAGTATTAGCGGCAAATTTTGAGTCTATTAAAGCATTAGCTGAATCAGGCGATGTTCAGTCTCAGCTTGAGCTTGCTAAGCACTATCAGACGCTCGTAAAACCAGACTATCGTATTTTTAATAATGAACCTATCGACTTCTATTATGAAGGTAAAGACGTAGATAAAAATGCTAAAAAAGCTTTAAGTTGGTATTTAAAAGCAGCTAACCAAGGTAATGCTGTCGCTCAGTCTAAGGTTGCCCTTTTTTATCATGATGGTATACATGTCCCGCTAGATCATGCCAAAGCTTTTGAATGGTATCAAAAAGCGATTAAAGAGGATGTGGCCGAAGCGCAGTTTGGCTTAGCGTTAATATACGCTCATAGTGATAAAATCACCGAGGATTTAGAAAAATCAAAATACTGGCTTACAAAAGCAGCAGAACAAAACTATCCTCCCGCTTTGTTTAGTCTTGCGTATGACTATCATAGTCACTACAACGAGCATGAAAGCCAGATAAAAGCGCTCAAACTATTTCAGAAAATGGCTAATGGAGAAGATCCGAACGATGAGTATGCTGTTCGCTCTTACTATGCACTAGGCTTTATGTACTATGATGGCTATGGTACTGAAAGGAATTATCACCAGTCGGTATACTGGTATCAAAAAGCTGCTGAACAAGGTCATGATACTGCTCAACTGGAACTGGGAAGAATGTACTCTAGAGGTGAAGGCGTACAAAAAAATCATGAAGAAGCCCTAAAATGGTATACAAAAGCAGCAAATCAAAGAAATATCTTGGCACAAACAGGTCTAGCATGGATGTACTACCATGGTAACGATGTCGAACAGGATTATACGCAAGCTTTTAAGTGGTTGAACAAGATAGTAGAGAGCGGTAAGGACGACCACTCAATTCAAGCAATGCTTGCGTCGTTATACCTCAATGGTGATGGTGTCGCTCAAAGTGATGATGAAGCAATCAAATGGTACGGTAAAGCCTGTCAAAATGGCAATCGCTACAGCTGTAAGCAATATCTAGAATTAACCCAATAATAGAAATAAACCATATGAAAACAATTGCATTCTGTCTACTAGCTAGCCTAGCTCTAAGCGCTTGTACAACGGGTATAAAAAGTAGCTCGACCATCAATAATCCCGACTCAGATGTAACTCAGTTCCCCGTTGAGACGGCTGTGATAAACATTTTTACCAAAGAATATAGCGACTCGCTATACAGCCTACTTTCTGATAAAAAATCTTTAGAATTTGACTATAAAATAATACCCAAAGCAGCGTCTAATTTTGAAAATCAACAGGTTCAAAGCGTACAATCAATCTCTAGTACTAGCATAGATAACGAAGTGATAACTAGAAATATCAGAATGAGTTACTTTACTCTCAATCCTTTCCTATTTAAAGGCTATACGAGTAGCTCAGGAGAATATAGCGTAGCTACGCAAAGCGCTATCCTACCTAGAGTAGCGAATGTAGGTAGCTCTGGTAAGTCTGTAGCTGCAATAGTGTATTCAGATAGTAGCAAAAGTAACCAAATAAGATCTTATACAGAAAAGTGGTCGTTATCAAAAGCCAGTCAGAATACAGCATGGTTTTGTATGGAAGAACTGGCACACGGTAATTTAGCTTTTAAGAAAAAGAAAATTCAATGTTTTGAAATTGACGAACATGGCGATATTTTAGATAGTAAAATAATAGAAACTTATAAAACAGAAGTTGGTGTTAAAACTATAGAAGTAATAAGTAGATTATGAAGATAAAAGGTTCTACTACTAACCAAGCTACAATGTATTTGCATTAAAAAAATACGTCATAGCTAAATAAATATTATAAAAACCTATAACTTATTAGCGAGTTAATTTATGAAAGTATTAGCATTAATAGCAGTGGTAGCTCTAGGCCTAAGTGCTTGTACTACTATGAATAACGATGTGATAACCCCAAATAAATCAAACCAAATAGTCACGCAATATCCTGTAGAGACCGCCCTACTCAATATCTATACCAAAGCGCGTACTGATACCCTGATACAAGCCAATGACAATCAAAACACAGTGCTTGAGATAAAAGTCGTTCCCAAAGGGAAAATGACATTCAACAACCAGCAGGCACAAGGTGCCGAAACTGCTTATACCATAAAATCAGATGGCATCATCGATCAGCAGCTAATATCAATCAATTACTATACCCTAAACCCTGTAAAGTTCTATGGCTTTACCAACAATCTAGGGGAGTACTCGGTAGCTAATCAAACCTCTGATATGCCCAAAATGGCAACTATAGGCGACTCAAGCGAGTTTATCACTGAGAGTGTCTATAGCGACAGCAGTCAAGATAAGTTAATCAGCAAATATACTCAGAGTTGGTCGCTGAAACGCGCTACTAATGATACCGCTTGGTTTTGTATAAACGCTTCAGAAAATCTGCTATTGAATGACGCCAATGGCACTATGTCTGAATGCTATAACATCAACGCTAAAGGTGATTTATTAAGTACTAAAGTAGTAGATTCAAGCCCATTAGAAGACGGTGTTAAGAGAATAATTTATAACAGTCTGTGATAGGTATAAATAAGGATGAATATATGAGAATCTTAAGACTATGCTGTGCGGTTGTTTTGCTTGCTGGCACGACTATACAAGGTCATACAAAACCACTCAATGATAGCGTGCAATATCCTATCTCTGCGCCATTATCTCAGTTAATTACTGGCAATTTCGTTAAAATAATAGCACTGTCTAATGAAGGTATGATCTCAAAAATAACGACCACCCAAACTCGAAAAGGCCAAGTTAAGGTCGATAATAAGACAGCGTTCACTGTGGTGAACGATAACGTAATGACCCTCAACAGCAAGCCTCTAACTTCTGCAACACTCACACGCTACTACAGCTTAGATCCGCTGACCAGTCATGGCTCACCTGATCAAGAAGCGCTAGACATTGACATAACGTTCAGTGCCTTACCTACAACAGCCGCTATCGGTGACTCGGGTGAATTTGCGAAAAGTGTGATGCCAACAGAATATGATAATGACCTAACACAGACAGCCATTCAAACCTGGTCGCTTAAGCAAGCCACTGACAATACTGCTTGGTTGTGCCTGCACACCACTCTTACGGAGCCCTCATCACCAGAGGACGTTGCTGCGGATGAGTGCTATCAGGTTACGCGCAGTGGTGCTATCGTGGATATGAAAATTACGGTCCCACCGCCGATACAAGTGCAGTTGGCGACTATCAACTTTTCATAAGAAGACCTATTGAAAAGGACTCATATGAAAGCTCTAGGATTATGTACATTACTAGCTTTCTTAATCGGCTGTACAGCAGCCGACGTAGCGACGGATTCATGGGGAACAAGCGTTATGCCCTCATCTTCGAGTGATAGCACGCGTGGTGTCAGTCCCGACTTGCCCGTTGAATATCATAGCTCAATAGAAGGTCATGACGACACTTGTGGATTTAAGAACAGCGCTGGGAATGTTATTACCCCTGCTATCTATGATCATTGCGGTGAGTTCCATGACGGCATGGCTTACGTGACGCACGGTTATGACACGATTGGTTATGTCGATATTCAAGGTAAGGTTGCCATACCTGTTATTTATCCTATCTTTTTTGACTTCGTACCTGAGATGCATAATTTTAGTGAAGGTCGAGTTGCGGTTTATAAAGATGACAAATGGGGCTTTATGGACAAGCAAGGCAAGCTCGTCATTCCTTATGTCTATCGCTATGTTGGAGATTTCTCAAATGGACTGGTAACGGTGTTAAGAAATGAAAAATTTGGTGCCATTGACAGTAATGGCGATACCGTCATTGATTTTCGATACCAACAGCTTGGCAACTTTAAGGAAGGTCTAGCAAATTTTAGTCTGACAGATGACCAAAAAGTAGGATATATAAACACTAAAGGTCAGCCAGTTATTGCCTCTACATGGGATGCCGCATTGGATTTTTCTGAAGGTCTGGCGGCGGTAGGTGTCGGAGATAACGATAAGTTGAAATGGGGATTTATTGACCACGCAGGTCGAGTAGTCATTGAGCCAAAATATAATGCAGCCTCTCCCGATGTGGGCGACTTATCTTTATACACAGATGTCAGCGACGGTTATTTTATCAATGGTCTGGCCACTATGTACTTAGAAGGTGACCAAATCACGCAGGTCATTATTGATAAGCAAGGTAATGAAATTAAGCGTCAAACTTATGACAGTTACGACGATATATTTGGCGAAATTTCTTTTTAAAAGATCTTTAGTGAATGGGAAGGAAACCTTAATAACCAAAAAACGCTTTTTAGTGATAGTATATATTTGAGACTAAATAGTATCTTAGACATATTTAGTTACAATCTATCAAAGCATAAATCCCATTATTTACCTTACATCCAATACTACAAACCTGTTGGTCTATTTGATGGTCTAATACTTAGCTACAGTATATTAAATACATTTATATCAATCACTTGAAAATATAGTTAGACTTCCTCCTTCACCGCCAATCTTATTCTGCTTTATCAAAGCCTCTAGTTTTACACTCTATCCAAATTTCTTTAAAACATCTCCTAAGTGTTAAGCAATAACGCTTAACTTTATCTTGCCTGATTTTTCTAGTTATTCCTATTTAAACTTATTTACTAAACCCCGCCCGCGCCTTTACTGGACGCCTCGCTGTTTTTTCTCAGTATCCCAGCTGCTATTTTTTGAGTATCAGCCACTACTGTCATCGACATGAATGCCCTATCTTCATGAGCGCTGATGGGTCTTAAACAGCTCATCCGTCAATATCTTATAATCAAAATATTATATTTTACTAAAAATCTAAGTTAACGGTAGCTAGCTCAAGGATTATATCGTTGGTATTATAATTATCTTGCAGTTCATTAAACACAAGCAGTTTTCAGCTATGTCCAAAACCTTACTCATCCGTATACTCCTACTCATTGTCGGTATCATCATCACCATAGACTGCGCTGTATTGATGATTATTGGCAAGATTAACTTTGGCTCAGTAGTGCCATTTATTATTGGCGTAATTTTTGTCATTCATGGCATTTACTGGGAACGAATTCGCCGTTTCATCAGGCATCACCCTCTATTTAAGCGAGTATGGTATGGCTTATGGGGCTTATTTATCCTATGGCTTATCAGCTTTATGGTGTTTGTTTGGTCACTGCAGCAGCAGATTGAACGAAGCCAGCAGCCAGCGCCGACAGTGGCAGCTATCATTGTATTAGGTTCAGGCACAGTCGCAGGCAAACCCACTCCTACCTTAGCCAAGCGCTTAGATACTGCGGCGCCTCTCATTGATGCACAACCAAACGCCATAGTAATAACCAGCGGTGGTGTTGGTTTTCAGCGTAGCCGTAGCGAGGCTGATATCATGGCGTCCTACTTACACGAGACGTACCGCATCCCGTTTGAACGCATTCTACAAGAAGGTAAAAGCACCAGTACAGAAGAAAATTTAGCCAATAGCCAAGCCCTATTAGCGGCGCAAGGCGTCTCTATCACTGACCCTATTGCTATCGTGACCAGTGATTTTCATACCATTCGGGCAGCAGCCATTGCAAGGCATCAAGGCTATCAACAGCCAATTACGGTGGCTAGCCCGACCCCTTTATCCATTCGTTATAATGCATGGTTTCGAGAATATTTTGCCTTTGCCAGTGGTTGGCTGTTGGGGGAGTATTAAAAAGCTCACAGCACTTCACAGCCCTTATAAGTAAGCCTTTAGTAATATAGCATTTATCAATGTATAACTGGCGTGCCTTGCGTGGTAAAGGCAAAGGCTTTATTGCTAAAATTGCCTATCATCACCGCCTCAATGACTGGGGCGACGGTCTCATCAATACCTTCGACTTCAATGATGAAGTTAGCTCCAGAGCCGCCTTTGTCTTCTTCTTTTTCGACAATATAATTGAGCGTGCCCATTGCTGGTAGCTCGATAGGTTTATTCAGATATGATTTTACAAAAGCCCCACGGGTATCGTAGTAATCGATTTTATTGATATAAAGTGATTTTTTTAAGGTGGTATTACGCACACTCAAAGTCGCAGACAGCAAGACCTTACGATTGTCTCTATCGGTATAAATGTCAGAGTAAATCGGCACATAAAAGGTTTGCTGATAGCCAAGTTTACTATGATCAATTTTTGAGGTGATCTCCAGCTGTTTGATTGGGTCTTTTTGCCCTTCTGACAGCATGACATTCGGGTCTTGCGACGATTGATCACAGCCTGATAATAGTGCCGTCATGGCAAGCATTAGGATGGATATGTGACGCTTATTCATAACTTTCCCTTTTATAATGTCATAGCGCGGCTATTTAAATAACGCTTATGTCGTCATTAATAGGTAGACAATATACCCTTTATTTAGATTTAGCCCGCTACTGCACTTTTACCCCAACGCTACGCAAAAACTGGTTAATATGCTTGTTTGCGCCATAGATTATCAAGACATCTTTATCTTGTAGCACCTGCTCAGGCTCGGCCAATCCTTCGATACTTGGCTTACGTTGCGTACGTCCAAAGCTATCTTCATAATACTCATAGCGCATGGTACTAAGCAATCGAATATTGAATTTTTGCTCAAGCTGTAAGTCGTCGACGGTCTTTCCAATCAAGGCGTTTGGAATACTAAGCTCAACGATACTAAAATGATCGGTAAGCTCAAACGAATCTACAAAGTAGCGCAGTGACAAGCGTTTTGCCCAGCGGTCAGCGGCTTCTTTTTCGGGCAAAATAAGATCGTCCACACCGATGGCTTGCAGCACTTTTTGGTGCAATGGATTGATACTGCGGCTGTTCAAGCGCCGTGCTTTTAAGGTCTTAAATAGCGCCGTTGCCATGACATTTGCGCCTTGGTCTTCGCCGATTGCGACCACGACGATATCGGTATCGATAATGGGTAAACCGGTGACGGTATACTCGTCGGTGGCATCCATACAGACGGTATGCGAGATGACTTCTTTATAAGCCTCGACTTTTTGTATACTGCTATCGATAGCAATTACTTCGTGACCTTGACTGGTCAACGCTATACCCAGCGACGAGCCAAAATTCCCCAATCCTACGATGATATATTTCATATTGTCCTTTTTGTGCCTTAATAATAGTGCCACACTTGAGGTAATAGAACTTTAATTAACAAAATCTTAGTTAACAGGTTCAATTAGCAAGAAATCATTTAATAACAAATCATTTAATAACAACTTAGTTAATAGTAATCTCTTCCGTGGGATAGCGATAGTTACGCTCGCGCATGTTTTTGAGTAAGGCGATAAACAGGGTTAACATGCCCACCCGTCCAACAAACATAATCACCGAAATCACCATTTTGCTAAAATCCGACAACTCGGTGGTCAAATTCAAACTCAAACCGACGGTGCTATAAGCAGAAAAGCACTCAAAAACCACTTTAATCAAATCCAGCTCAGGTTGATCATAACTGATGAGCGTCACCCCAGTCCCAATGACCAATAACGACAGCCACATGATAGAAAAGGCGCGACGAATCGAAATCTCAGCGATTTCCCGTTTGAAGACTTCTACTCTCGTCTGCCCACGCGCCAAACTCAAGGTATTTAATAGCGCAATGGCAAAGGTGCTGGTTTTGATACCACCGCCCGTCGAGTTCGGTGACGCGCCAATCCACATCAAAAAAATCGTCAACATAATCGTCGGAAAGGCTAGGTCACCCATATCAATGCTATTAAACCCAGCGGTTCGCGGGGTGGCAGCGGTAAATATCCCTGTCACTAACTTGCCATAAAAACTGCCATGGTCAGCCAACACGCCATTATATTCAAACAACATGACCCCAATGAGTCCGACTAGCAACAGTGCACCCGTGGTAATCAGAGTGATTCGGCTATTGATATTGAGCAGCCACGGGCGATAAGCGTAGCGCTGATTGCGACAATATATCAGGCGCTGGGCACGATAGCGTAAATACCGCAGCACATTGACCACAATCACAAAGCCCATACCGCCAAAGATAAAGGTAATGCCAATAATCAGCTGCAGAGGATAATTAAAGCGCAGCGCGTCATCATATAAGCCCGCACTAAAAGTAGAAAATCCGGCATTACAAAAAGCCGAAACCGCATGGAAAATGGAAAAAAATAAGCGCTCGGATACGTCCATGCCGGGTAAATCGTAAATACTGGCGTAAATGAATGCCGCCGCCAACGCCTCAACAGCAAAGGTGACATATAAGATAGATTTGAGGGTTGCCACCACATTACCCGTACCGCGCATATAGGACATCTCACTGATGCTCAGCTGAGTCTCGTAGCTGACACCGCCCTTAAAGAAATAGCTAAAATATGTGACAAAGGTCAAAATCCCTAGACCGCCTATTTGGATCAGACCCATAATAATGACTTGGCCAAAGGTCGTGTAATAGGTCGCGGTGTCTACCACGATAAGCCCAGTAACACACACCGCACTGGTCGCAGTAAATAATGCATCGATAAATGATAAAGGCTGGGTCGTCGCGTTGGGCATCATTAATAGCAAGGCGCCAACCAGTACCACCGACAAAAAACTTAGAATAAAGAATTGGGCTGGGTTCAAAAAAGTACGGTCGAGATTGAAGTCGTGATCAGAGATTTCACGGATAAAGGTCACTAGTACCGCAACCTTAATCGCAACAAAGCCATCAACGGAAACCGCCAAGCCTGAGCGTATTAAATCGGTGAAATGCGCCACGAGTAAAATGACGATAGCGATACTGGTCAACAAGTCAAAGACAGCCACTTTGTTAATCGTTAGCGGTTTTTTGCTATAGAGGTAACGCCCTGCCGTGACGATAAAACCTAAAAAGATAATGAGCAAATAAAAGAGATGAAAAACATGCTGTAGCCAGTTCGGTAGCGTAAAACCACTATCGAGAAGCGCCACTGCGACCCCAATGATGCTAATAAAAATCGTAAAATTATTAAGTAATCGATAGCGTATGGCGGCGTGCATAGCCTGAGTCCATGAGAGGAATAACCACGATATTTATACTCCTTTTTTTGACTATTAACTAAGACTGATTTTAGAAAATCGTAACCAGTTATGAACGAATTATCGAAAGTGATTAAATGGACTGACCGTATTGATGACAATCTGATGACAAGTTGGCTACGGTCGAAATGAGATGCCATGATAAAGTACGGATTATTAAATAAAGGCTGCAGCACCCTGCATAACAATAATCACAAAGGACGGCGCCATGGTACTGGACATCTTATTAACCATTCATTTTATATTACTCGTGCTGATATCCTTACGGATACTCTCGCGTCATGATTTGACCTCATCGGCTAGGCTAGCATGGATGGTGGTGCTGTTTATATTGCCTTATGTCGGCGTCGTGGTTTACTGGATGTTTGGTGAGATACATTTAGGGCGTAACTTTAACCGCCAGCATGAGCAAATTATTAATAAACTGCATACCCACAATCCTGAAGTGCTCGGTAGCGACGCGGCTTTAACGCAAGCGATAAAACCTGAGTATCAAGCAGCGTTTGCTTACTCTGCGAACGTCACAGGCTTTCATACTACCGTGGGCAATCATGCGGAACTAATGGCGGATGCGGCAGAAACCCACAAACGAATGCTAGCGGATTTTGAGGCGGCAATCGATCATATTCATGTGCTGTATTATATTTGGCTGATTGATGGCACAGGTATCGATATCGCCCAAGCGCTAATGCGCGCAGCACGGCGCGGTGTGACTTGTCGAGCGATGGTCGATGGCATGGGCTCACGCAAAATGGTGGGCTCAAAGATATGGCAAGAAATGAAAAATGCTGGCGTGCAAGTCAGCGTGGCTCTACCGATTAGCAATCTTATAAAGGTATTATTATTTAGCCGAATTGATCTGCGCAATCACCGAAAGATCACCGTGATCGATGGCAACATTGGCTACTCTGGTAGTCGCAACTGCGCAGATCCTGAGTTTCGCGTAAAGCCCAATTTTGCCCCGTGGGTCGACATTATGCTGCGCGTTGAAGGACCAGTAGTGGCACAGAACCAGATGCTTTTCGCCAGTGATTGGCTGATTAAAAACCCCGATACAGCGGTCGAGAGCTTTTGTTATCCTACCGCACAACCAGACTCATCAGCCTCTACAGGCTTCGCCGCACAAGTCTTTGCCGATGGTCCTACCCAACGCTCGGGCGCAACGCCACAATTTTTAGGCGCGCTTATTAGCCAAGCCCAGCAAACCCTGACCATCTCAACCCCTTACTTTGTCCCAGATTATTCCCTAATCAATGTCTTGTGCGCCACCGCCTATCGCGGCGTAAAGGTCACAATGATCTTCCCCAAACACAACGACTCCTTAGTAGTCGCTGCGACCAGCCGCAGTTATTATTGGCAATTACTAGAAGCAGGAGTAAAAATTTATGAGTACAAGCCGGGATTGCTACATGCGAAGACCTTGACCGTCGATGGCCAGCTAAGCTTAATTGGCTCGACCAACTTAGATTTGCGCAGCTTTGATTTAAATTATGAAAACAATATTGTCTTTAGCGATATCGCCTTGACCGCTGACATCATGGAACGCCAGTCTCAATATATCGCTGACTCTGATGAAGTGACACGCGAGGAGGTCGAAAACTGGCCGCTACCCTATAGAATTTGGCACAATATTGTTGCTACCATGGGGCCCATCTTATAAATAACGGTTGGATGCTAGAGCGTGTCCTCATTATTTATCAGCGCTATTTATCAGCGCTTTTTTGCAAAACATAGACCACAAATTTTGCTTCGGTACTAAATGCTTGCTGTTCAACCGCTGCCAGTAACGCTTGTCTTTTTTCGCTACGGGCACGGTAGGCATAAGGGGTCATGGTCAGCAAATCGGCTAAGTCAGACGCTGATAATGTCATCTTGGTACTGACGCGATGCGTCTCTATTAGCGTAAAGTATGGTGCTAGCTCCTGCAAAAACTTATCAGAATCATGCTCGCGCACGCTATCAAATAGTGCATCGCGCATCGTTGCTAAATGTCCGACATCGGGCTTGGCAATGATTAGAAACCCCTTATCAGCCAATACCTTGGCAAAAGCCTCAGGCAAAATAGGACTAAAAATACTGCTGATACCCGTGACACTATGAGCACGAAGTGGTAGATGCGCCGCACTAGTGACTAACGGGTAAATCACCGTCGTCTTTTCCGCTTCGTCTTTATGTTGTTGATACCACAGCTGACTGGCTGCTTTGCTCACTTTAGCCAATTCAACCAACGCGGGCTTGCTGATATCAGCCGCTATCAAAGTAGTGATACTATCTGAGCCCATCTGCACCATCGCCTGCGTGTAATAGCCTTCCCCGCAGCCGATATCCAACCAGTTGACAGGGTTTTTATCCTGAGCGTTTGCTGATGAAGTGATTGATGCAGTAATTGGCTCAGAGATGACCTCGTTTTGCGCTAATAATTGTTCCATTTGCTGACAGATCACTGTCTGTAGCGGCTCATAATGTCCAGCTGCTAAAAACCGCTTGCGCGCTTCAATAGATTGCTGACTGTCGCCCGGTGCTTTGGATTTTTTTTGTTGCACAGGCAGTAGATTGACATACCCTTGACGCGCCACATCAAACGGATGGGTGGTTTGCTTAGGGTTTAAACTACCATCACAGCGCCACGTATCGGCGGCAGGCTGCAGAGGTGACTGACAAAGGGGACAAATAAATAAGGACACAAGCATCTCAAGATCATCGCAATATGGCTGCCATTTTAACAAAAATTGCGTGGGTTAATGGATAAAAGAAGCAGTTAAAAAAAGGTCTAAGAAAAACAAAAAGCCACCTCAGTGATTGCTGAGATGGCTTTTTTAATCACATAAATACTTATTTACTACAGCACCTAGGTTAATACTATTTTAGCGCAACTTCAATGTCATCAAACCAAGTATGACCAATAAAATGGCGATAATCCAAAATCTAGCGACCACTTGTGTTTCTTTCCAGCCAATTTCTTCAAAATGATGATGCAATGGCGCCATCCGAAAGACACGTTTTTTGCGCAGTTTATAGGAGCCAACTTGCAGCATAACCGATAGTGCCTCGGCGACAAATAGACCACCCATAATGGCAAAAGCAATCTCTTGGCGGGTCATGACGGCAATCGTACCGAGCATCGCACCGAGGGCAAGTGCACCCACATCCCCCATAAAGACTTGCGCGGGATGCGCATTAAACCATAAGAAGCCAAGACCAGCACCAATCATCGAACCACAGACAATAATCACTTCAGAGTTATAGGCAATATAAGGGACATGCAAATAATCGGCAAAGCGTACGTCACCCGAGACATAAGCCATCGCGCCTAAACCAGCTGCAACTAATACAACGGGCAAAATCGCCAAACCATCTAAGCCATCGGTCAAGTTGACAGCATTGGAAGCGCCATTAATCACAAAATAGGTAAAGATAATAAAGCCAATACCAAAAGGTACGGCTGAAAACGGAATCATCCAATCCTTAAAAATGGGTATTAATAAATCCTGCATCTCGCGGGTGGTGGCGATGTCCGGTTGCAAGGTGGCGATATAATATAAAGACACACCGACGAACAATGCTCCCATCGACAACCAAAAGTATTTTTTGCGAGCAATCAAACCTTTGGGGTTTTTATATTTGATTTTGAGCCAATCATCAGCCCAGCCAACCGCGCCAAAGATAATCATCACGATCAGCAAAATCCACACATAAGGATTGTTAAGGCGTGCCCACAGTAAGGTCGATACCCCGATGGCGCTCAAAATCAATACCCCGCCCATGGTCGGTGTACCAGTCTTTGCCAAATGCGACTGCGGACCATCATTACGAATGGCCTGACCATACTTTAGTGCCCGTAGACGTCTGATGACCGGTCCGCCTAAAAACATACTAAATGCCAGTGCTGTGACGACCGCAAGTAACGCTCGTAGCGTCAACGAAGAAACCGCAGAAAACGGTGTATAATACTGGCCAAGCCAGCCAAACAACCAAACTAACACCGCCTACTCCTCTACTAGCGCATGAATAAGTGTTTCCATTTGCATGGAACGAGAGCCTTTGAACAACACCGTACAAGGCTCAGCCTGTTGCGCTTGCAAGTAAGACTGTAAATACTGCAGCAGACTCTCTTTATCAGCGAATGCATGCGCACTAATCTCAGAAATCTCTTGCGCCCCAGCCACAGTATAAGGCGCGTACTCACCAACACATAGCAGCACATTGATGCCTGTGGTTGCGATAGTACGACCCAAGCTTTGATGCTCGCTCACCGCCGCCTCACCCAATTCAGCAATATCTCCTAGCACCATCACCTGCGTACCAGTTTGCGCCGCCAATACCTTAGCAGCGGCGCGCACTGAATGTGGATTGGCATTATAAGTATCATCAATCAGGCGATGCATACCGAGCAGCTGACTGTTCAAGCGGCCTTTAGCGGGACGCGCATTCTCAAGTCCGATTACAATGTCATCGACGTCGATATTCAAGGCATGGGCACAAGCCGCCGCCGCCAAAGCATTATTGACGTTATGCTCCCCTGCTAGTGGCAAGCTAATATCATGGACTTGGTTGCCAATGTGTAGCTTAAACTCACTGCGCTCAGGCTCGACATCTAAGTGACTGGCGCTGACATCGGTATTACCAAAGCCAATGACATGTGAGGTATGCTTTTCAGCAATACGGCGTAATTGATTGGTAAAGTCATCTTTATCTGGAACGATCGCAAATTGTGCATCATTCAAGGTATGATAAATCTCTGCCTTGGTCTGGCAAATCCCTTCGCGGCTACCAAACTCACCCAGATGCGCCGTGCCGATGTTCAGAATACAAGCCACATCCGGACGGACAATCTCAGTGGTATAGGCAATCTCACCAATATGATTGGCGCCCAACTCTAAGATGGCATAGCGATGGTGATCGGATAATTCGAGCAGCATCATCGGTACACCCAAGTCATTATTGAGATTGCCACGAGTGATGAGCGTCGGTGCTAATCTGCCGAAGATACTACCCAGCATCTCTTTACAGGTGGTCTTACCACTAGAGCCAGTAATAGCAATGACGGTTAAATTTTGATGCTGTTGACGACGATACGCAGCCAATTGCCCTAGCGCTAAACGGGTATCGCTCACGACTAGCTGCGGGATATTGGTAGAGATTGGCCGTGAGACGATAGCAGCAACCGCACCTTGTTTCATAGCAGTAGCGATATAATCGTGACCGTCAAAATTGTCACCCGTTAAGGCCAAAAAGATATCACCGGATTTTATCGTGCGGGTATCAGTGGCAATGCGCGTGCTCGTAACATCATTGCTCGATCCTGCTTGTTCTTCACTTAGCTGTCCTGCATCTAGCTGCCAGTGACTATCAAGCGCCGCTGTTGCTGTAAGCAGATTACCTGCCTGCCAGACATACAGCCCTTGCGACTGTATGGTGTTATCGTTGTCGGCTGTCATAGTAGTGATTACCTTATATGATGATTACTTATTTTTTATAACTGCATGTTAAAACTTATAAATATTATTAAAAATTAGTGTTGCTAAACACTCAGACAGCACTTTTTTATACGCGGCCAGCATGCTCTAGGGCGTTTTGTAAAATAATACTGTCGTCAAAATCATAACGGACATTATTGATTTCTTGATAAGTCTCATGACCCTTGCCAGCGATGACCACAATATCATCGGCAGCCGCTTGATTGACGGCATATTCAATCGCTTTTTGCCGTGCTGGTTCGATATGGGTACGCTGATATTGCTCCGCACTCATACCTGCTTGCATATCTTGCAAAATCGCCTGTGGATCTTCAGTGCGAGGATTGTCTGCCGTTAGAATCACTTGATCCGCGCCTGCCAGCCCCGCTTGCGCCATCAATGGTCGCTTGCCAGCATCACGGTCGCCACCGCAGCCAAATACCGCCCATAATTGACCCTTACAATGGGTTTTAAGACTGGCTAATACCTGACTTAAGGCGTCGGGCGTATGCGCATAATCAACGATAAAACAACCATCATTAGATGGCACACGTTGCATACGACCTACGGCACCTTGTAGCTGTGGCACGACTGGCGCAATACGCTCCAAACTAATCTCTAAAGCTACGGCAGCTGCCATAGCCGCAAGCAAATTCGCCACGTTAAAACGTCCAAGTAATGGACTGACGATATCTAAATTATTAACGTTACCATCGCCAAAATCTGTACGCAGGCTAATCTCGACACCTTGTAAGCTGGGCTTAATTTTAGCAGCGACAAAGGTAGCCGTTTTTGTAGCATCCAAACTATAGGTCCAAACCGTCAATTCACTAGCATGGGCGGTATCCAGCATAATCTGCGCATGCTCATCGTCGATGTTGACAATGGCGTGAGTCAAATCTGGGAAGTGTGCTTTATCAAACAGTTTGGCTTTGGCTGCCGCGTACTCTGCCATATCGGCATGATAGTCTAAGTGGTCACGGCTAAGATTGGTATAAATTGCCACCGACACCGGCATGCCTTGCAAACGCTGCTGATCCAAACCATGTGAGCTGGCCTCTAACGCCAGTAGCTGTGCCCCTTCGCGACCCATTTGATATAGAAATTGCTGAACCGCTAAGGCATCGCCCGTGGTATGACTGGCTTGTACCAAAGTGCCAAGCCTACCATTACCTGCCGTACCCATGACGGCGCTGCTCATGCCAGTCAGCTGGGTTAATTGCGCCACCAGTTGACTGATGGTGGTTTTGCCATTGGTGCCCGTCACCGCCACCACTGCTGGTAATGTTACGGGCTGCTGATGCTGCAAACGCGCTTGAATTAAGTCACCCAAAAAGTCACGGATGTTGGGCGCGTATACGACGGGGCAAGGCAAGGAATCTAATTGCTGCTGCGCCGTAGCTTGAGCATTATCAATCAATTCAATATTGGCATGTGGCGGCACATTAGCCGTGGCAAGCAAGGCGATAGGATCGATTTCTGATAGGATAAAAGCCGCATTTTTAGCGGCTTGATAAAGGTAATCACGGCTTTTTTGGCAGTTTGGTGTATGGCTCTTTAGTAGTACAAACACGTCATTTGACGCTACCTGACGGCTGTCTAAACGAAACTGCTGAAACGGTAAATTGACAAGCGTAAGTCGTTGATTGGAGGCTGATTGGTTCGTTAATGTTTTATCTGCTGCTATTCTCATTGCTGATAATGCCTGCGCTAGATGATGACTATTACAATTGCTAGCATTTATAAGCTGTTGCAGGGTAACAGTGGCACTGGTCAGCGATGAGTTGAGCATGGTCATGAGCAAATCCTAATCGGTTAAAACAAATCAAATCATTAATAGCTGAATACGTAAATATCCATATCCATGCCTACTGGGCTTCAGTTTTTAAGGGTTTATCTAATGGCACATTATAGAGACGTAGCGCTTCTTTCATGACGTTATGGAATACTGGCGCCGCTGTCAGACCAGCATAATGCAGCCCTCGAGGGTCTTCCACTAAGATAACACCGACCAGTCTTGGGTTTGATGCTGGTGCCATGCCCGCAAAGACGTTGCGATACTGATCGGTATAATAACCACCTTTTGGGTTGATACGACGCGACGTCCCTGTTTTACCCGCCACTCGATAGCCATCAATCGCCGCTGCTTTGGCGGTACCACCCTCTTCGGTGACGCTCTCTAACATCTGGACAATCGACATGGCTTGTTCGTGCGCCATGATGCGTTTGCTTGGTTGTACTTTGTCGCTCTTAACCAAGGTTAGAGGATGCATGACTCCGCCTGCCGCTAATGCCGAATAAGCCTGCGCCACCTGCGCTACAGTCGCCTCCATACCATAACCATAACTGATCGTTGCACGACGTGAGGTCTCTTTTTCTTCCGGTGTAACCACAAGCCCACTGCCTTCCGCTGGGAACTGTAGCGGTGTCTTTGCACCGAATCCAAATTGCTTTTGCATATTGGTAATGGCATCAGCGGGCAAAGATAAGGCTATCTTGGTCGAGGCCACGTTACTTGATTTTTGTAAGAGTGTGGCAAGATTGATGGTGCCCAAATTATTATGATCACGAATGGTATAGCCACGCACACGAATTGAACCCGGATTGGTATCAATTAAAGTAGTCGGTGTGTATTTGCCCGAATTGAGAGCCGCAGCCACGGTAAATGGCTTCATGACTGAACCCGGCTCAAATACATCGAGGAGCGCACGGTTACGCTGGTTTTCACCAGTCATCTCATTCAGGTTATTGGAGTTAAATGATGGCCATGTCGATAGTGCCAACACTTCGCCAGTTTGTACATCGACGACCATACCAGTTGACCAGCGCGCTTTTTGCACACGTCCTACTTTCTCTAGTTCTTTATAGAGCAGATACTGTAGACGCGAATCAATGGTCAACGCCACATCTTTGCCAGGTATTTCTGGCTCAATCTGTTTAATCTCTTTTAGGCTGTTTTGTTTGGCGTCTTTGAGTACCAGTACTTTACCATCATCACCCGCCAGCTCTTTTTCGAATTGGCGTTCTATGCCCGCCCGTCCTTCGTAACCACCTTCAGGATCGTTGGCATTTTGCCCCATAAAACCCAACAGCTGCGAGTTTGGTTGTGGCTGCGGATAATAACGCTGAAAGAAGTTTTTCTCATACACGCCCGGGAAGTCAAGCGAGCTAACACTTTCGGCTATTTCAGGCGTGACTTTGTTGAGTAGTGGCAAATAATGCGAGCCTGCGCCCGATGGCAGGGCGGCTTTTACCGCTTCTTCATCAGTCACATCAATACTGTCATCGACAGCAGTGACTTTCTTTAGCTCACTGACCGGAATGTTGGCGGCCGCTGCCAGCCGAGTCAGATCCATATTATCCAGACGTTTTTGCATACGCGCTTGTAACTGTGGACTATTCGGATTGGTAATTTTGATACGTTTAAGCTCATAGTATTCGCGCGAATAATCATGCGGACTAAAGGAGACAGTCGCAAGCGGCGCACTAACAGCTAAGGGTAAATTATTGCGATCGGTAATCATACCGCGATAGGACTTTTGCGTCCGTACGCTGGTGATAAGCTCGTCACCTTTATCTTGATAAAACTGTGCGTTAGCCACTTGAATATAGTAGGCACGCCCTATCAGTAGCGCCAACACCACAAGCGCCACGCCCCAAACGGTACGGAATCGGTTTTTGTCATACTCAAAGCCGCCACGAGAGGAGGCACCAGTGGCCTTATTAAATACAATTTTTTTACGGTTTTTGACACTGGTATACGCGCCTTGATCTTCATTCTTTTTGAGGCGACCAAAGAGCTTGGCTTTGCGATTGTCTGAAGATTTGCTGTCAGTTTGCCCAGATTTAGCAGCACTGGCTCGGCGTAATGGTTTGGTTACTTTGCCACTGGCGGGTTTTTTGCTGGGGTTTTTTGCTGATGTTTTACCACCATTGGCGTTTGGCTTTTTATCACTCATTGTCCTGCCTCCGCAAGATTGGCGTCGCTCACGGGAGCATCGGTTTCGACAACGTCTGAATCATTGGCTCTAATCAGCTCTGCGCTAGTTGGCTGGGCTGGTGCCAATGCGACGGCCGCACCCGGCTGAATGATCAGCTTATCCTTGAGAGTGGGTGAAAACATACCAAGCTCGGCAACGGCGCGACTGGCAATTTGCGGTGTGGCACTAAAGGTTTGCTGTTCAATTAATAGGCGCTGGTGCTCAATTTGCAGTTTGCGTTCTTGTTTTTTCATGTCTTGCAAGGTTCTATAATCCTGATGATATTGCTGCACTTCCTCAGCCGTTTTGATACCGCTCCAGACGATGGCTGCTGCCAATAGCAACAACACCGCCACATAAATGCTGACCACATTAAAGCGGCGCACGAATAGCTCGCCAACATCAGTGGTATTGGCCATTGCGGCGCGACGGTTTGCAGGTTTGTCAGATATTGCCATGACGATCTCAAAAAAGTAAACTTCAAATATAAAAGAGCGGCGACTGTATAAGGGTTATAAAAATCTCATCCCTGATCAGTACCCTCAATAAAAATAAAACCAAACGCGCTGTGCAATGATAGCCATAAAAACCCGCTATGATTGACATTTACTCTACAAGCTATAATCAAAATATCCTAAAAACGCGATGCTATTGCTGATATCAATTTTTTGTCGCCTCTGTCTGCGCAGGCACAGCAAGCCAGAAAAATAGATATCAGCAGTGCGTGATGGTTCGATATTACTTTTTACTGACTATAACTGTCTTCTACTCTAAGCTGACAAAGAAAATAATAGCTAATGATCATCGCTAAATTAGCGCAGACATAAACAAAAAACTAGCTGCTGAGCCTAGCAGATAATATTTACAGCTTTTTAACAGTTGCGTAAACATTAAGACATTTAGTCACATTCACTAAACAGCATACTAGGGTGTGTCCTGAATTCAACTGATAGCGATCTAAATGAGCTAAAAACGCTTTTACTGCTATAGCGTCTGTTGATACTCAGTATCGGTACGAGTCGCCATGCGTAACCATGCGCTACGTGAGCGTGGATTTTGACTCACCTCATCTTTGCTAGGGCCCACGCGTTTAGGCTTGCTAAAATAACGCGGACGCTTAGGCGGCATCGGCAAATTCTCGTCTTCTGGATACTGCCCTTTACTATGACGCTGCAAAAACTGCTTAATGCGGCGATCCTCTAATGAATGAAAGCTAATGACCGCCAGCTGCCCGCCTGACTTTAGAATCGGGATGCTTTGTGCTAAAAAATCATCGACATCGCCAAGCTCATTGTTAATGAAGATACGCATCGCCTGAAAGCTCTGCGTCGCTGGATGCTTACCACGCTGCCAGTTTGGATGCGCCACTTTTATCACTTCTGCCAGCTCAAGTGTGGACTCAAAACTGTCCATCTGCTTAATTGCACGTGCAATACGACGGCTGTGACGCTCTTCGCCAAACTCATAAAGCACATTGGCTAAGGTTTCATCATCGACTTTGGCAAGCCATTCAGCGACGGATTGACCACGACTGGTATCCATGCGCATATCGACCGCACCATCGCGCATAAAGCTAAAACCGCGACTACCATCATCAATTTGCGGTGAAGAAATGCCCAAATCTGCCATCAGACCATCGACCTCAGTGATACCCATAGCGGCTAAGCTGTCCGTCAAGGTCGCAAAGCTGTCATGCACCACTTTTACGCGACTATCGGTATTTGCTAGTTCGCGCGCAACACTAATGGCTGTTGGGTCTTTATCAAACACAATCAAGGTGGCATCGTCAGCCAGCTGGCTTAATAGCAAGCGGCTATGGCCACCACGGCCAAAGGTTGCATCGACGTAGATGCCGCTCATTCGTAAGCTGCTTTGGTTGTCACTGTTTTGTCCTGCGTCGCCGGTTTGCTTGGGCAGTGATTTGACACCCAACACCGCCGCGACCGCTTCTTGTAGCAGCACAGCATCGTGGACAAAACTTAATTCATCCGACACTTTATGGCCTTGACTAGAATCTTGCGCAGAAATGTCTTCCACAGAAGATCGGCTAACCACTGACTCAGCGCTATCGGTAGCAGCAGGACTGGCGTTAACATTTGGCTTTGGCTTAGATTTTGATAATGACACAAACAACTCAGTAGATGACGACCATCGTGGCCAGTAATAGTAAAAAATCGGATGAAAATAAACAAGTTATGCCTTGCCTAGCATTATTATCGCAAGGATACATCTGTAGTCAAGCGCTAGAAGGGCTTTTCATTAAAAATATCCCATCTCTCTGTTATACTAGCGCTATATTTTACGCTATTTTTCTACCTTGACGGCTATTGTTTCATCCGTATTTTTTGTTCAAAGCTTTGATTAGCATTTTTCACTGCCCTATTCATTAACTACCCTATTCTGAGATTTTTATGATGCAACCATCGACTTCTACTAGCGGCACACGCCCTGTTCGTACCCGCATTGCACCCTCACCGACTGGCTTTCCTCATGTCGGCACTGCTTATATCGCCCTATTTAATTTAGCCTTCGCTAAAGCCCATGGCGGCGAGTTTATTTTACGTATCGAAGACACCGACCAAACACGCTCAACGGAGCAATCTGAAAAAATGATTTTGGATGCGCTGCGTTGGGTCGGCCTTGACTGGGCGGAAGGTCCAGACATCGGCGGTCCGCACGCGCCTTATCGTCAGAGCGAGCGTAGCGATATTTACAAAAAACACGCTGAGCAGCTGATAGAAAACGATCATGCGTTCCGCTGCTTTTGTACCAGTGAAGATCTAGACACCATGCGTGCTGAGCAAATGGCCAATGGCGAGACGCCACGTTATGACGGTCGCTGTGCACATTTAAGCTCTGAGAAGACTCTTGGACTTCTTACAGCAGGCATGCCTCACGTAATTCGTATGCGTGTACCCACTGAAGGCATCTGCCAAGTACATGACATGCTGCGCGGTACCGTTGAGATTCCTTGGACCCAAGTCGATATGCAAGTGCTTCTCAAAACTGACGGCATGCCAACGTATCATTTAGCCAACGTTGTCGATGACCACTTGATGGATATCAGCCATGTACTACGTGGTGAGGAATGGCTGAACTCTGCACCGAAGCATCAGCTACTTTATGAGTATTTTGGTTGGGAGATGCCGGTTCTTTGCCATATGCCACTGTTACGTAACCCAGATAAATCAAAGCTGTCGAAACGTAAAAACCCAACCTCTATCACCTACTATCGTGATGCTGGCGTGCTACCTGAAGCTTTGCTGAATTACCTTGGACGTATGGGCTACTCCATGCCTGACGAAGCAGAAAAATTCACCTTGGACGAGATGATTGCCAGCTTTGATATTCAGCGTGTATCGCTTGGTGGCCCTATTTTCGACATTGAGAAACTTAATTGGGTCAATAGCGAATGGCTACGTGCACTTACTCCTGAAGAGCTAAAAAATAAAATCCTCGACTGGGCAAGTAATAGCGATAAATTAACGGCTATCGCAGCAGCCATTCAGCCACGTATCGAACTACTGTCTGATGCAGTCAATTGGGGCGGCTTTTATTTTCAAAACCTCCCGGATATTAATGCCGAAAGCTTTACCCATAAATCATTGACACCTGAGCAAATTATCGAGATGCTTCAGCTGTCATTATGGCAGCTAGAAGTCTTGCCAACGTGGTCAGAAGAAAATATCTACGCCACTTTAAAAGGGCTTTCGGCTCATCTCGATATTAAGATGCGTGACTTTATGGCACCGTTCTTTATCGCTATCGCTGGTAGCACCTCATCGACACCCGTCATGAACTCTATGGCGATTATCGGTGCTGATATGACGTTGACGCGCTTGCGTCATGCGGTTGATGTACTAGGCGGCTTGGGTAAAAAGAAGCTTAAAAAACTAGAGAAACAAGCGGCTGAGTTGCCAGACTTTTTGGCGGCTGAATAGCTTCTCTGCCGAATAATAAATTAGCTGAAATTTTGAATTTGAAAGGGTCATGCCAGTTCTGACCCTTTTTCATTTTTAGTCAGTATTACTACTCTCATACTATTAAACATACGAATTGGAAACAAATATGGCCGCCAAAACCGTCACGATAGAAAGTAAAGATTATGTCTTCAACACCCTAAAAGAAGCGCAGAAATACTATGATACCATCGTAAAAGAGCTTTATGATGCCAAACTCACCCTGACAAAGGGTCAAGATTTTGAAGATCTAAAGTGGATATATACGACTTACTCTGATTATAATAAATCAGCGCGATTAAATGAGTCTGAGATTATAGGCTTTAAAGGTATCAGCACAGTACAACAAAAAGGCGGGCAATATATCCCCACAGAATGTGCTGCTATTGTTTTTTTAGATGGCACCGAAGAAGAATTCTTTACCGATAAAGCCATTAAAGAGATTGCTAGTCAGCAAAATCCACGCTAATTTAGGCTTATTAAGTAGCTAAATCCGCTTTAAACGCTTTTTTTCGCATATTTATCGATTATTTTGAAAATAGCGGTTGACAAGACTGCTGCTGTTACCTAAAATACGCACACTCTTAGCGAGGGGCTATAGCTCAGTTGGTAGAGCACTTGCATGGCATGCAAGGGGTCAACGGTTCGACTCCGTTTAGCTCCACCATACTATTTACGACAAAGCTCAGTTTACTGAAACTTTAGAATAAATACTCGCTAGTAGGACGATATCAGCACCTAGGCAAGGCTTGCTCTATTAATAGATAAGCTCTCTGATATTGTGAAGTACCGTTGTAGCCATTTGGTTATGACACTCTATGCGTCCCCATCGTCTAGAGGCCTAGGACACCGCCCTTTCACGGCGGTAACGGGGGTTCGAATCCCCCTGGGGACGCCACTATACGGCGTCACTTATTAGCACTTTTGCTTAGTACCTTTAAGCATCAGGTAAGACTAATAAGCGAACAATATAAAAGCCCAGTCATCATACGGCGACTGGGCTTTTTTACGTCTGTCGTTTTTATAATGGCTTGTTGCAACTTACTTCAAATATAGTCAATCCTATACAACTCAGATACGGTGTCAGTCTCGCTTAGCCTACTATTTGCAGTACTTTCACTCGTCTTCCTTGTATCCAAATTATATTGAACCGACTATACCATTCATCGCTTGAGCGTTTATCGGACAAACCTTTAGCCTGTCCGATAAAGCAGTTTACGACTTGACCAAGCCTTTTAATGACAAGTTTAATGATAAATAAGTGCCAAACAAGATCACGACTGAGCCAATGATCGCGCCGATATCCAGTGCTTCGCCAAGCAAGATATAACCAAAAAATATCGCAAAAATAGGGATAACCAGCGTAATACTGGTCGCGCGCATCGGGCCGATATTTTTGATCAACTGGTTCATAAAGATAAGGGCAATGGCGGTCGAAAACACCCCAATACAAATCACGGATAGCCACGCTTTTGCGCTAATACTTGCGCCATACGGAAAATTATAAACAGCTATAGGTAGCATGACTAGGCTGGCGATAATGAGCGAACCTGCAGTGATCGCAATCGGCGAGAGGTCTTCTAAGTAGTTCCTAGTAACATTAGCGCCTACTGCATATCCTACTGCCCCAAGTAAAGCGTACCCCATTGGTAGTAGCGTTGAGCTTAGATCTTGTGCTCCTTGCTCACCAAACAAGTTCTCACTCATCAAAATCACTACGCCAATAATCCCAATCACTAAGCCTAATATTTGCTTTTTAGCGAGCTTTTCATTAAAAAAGGTACTGGCAATAAAGCCGCTCATCATCGGTACAGCAGCATTAAGTACTGCTAACACCCCCGCATTCACTGACTGTGCTGAAAATGAAAACAATGTAAAGGGAATGGCGGCTGAGAATAATCCGACGATAGTAAGCATTTTCCATTTTTTAAGAATACCCACTCGGTCTTTTGGGCTGAGCAATAAAAAGACCACCATGATGGAGCCTGCAAATATCACCCGTAGGCTGGCAAACGCCAACGAGCCAAACTCAGGGACGCCCACTCGATAAAATATAAATGAGAGCGACCACATAAAGGAAAGCACAAAGAAGGTAATAAGGTCGCGTCTAGTCATGGTTCACTCAATTTGGCAGGCTATTTATGTAGCGGTGTTGACTGGGTTGGTTAAGTCATAAAAAATATCGTGATGATAACGCTTTAATGGCTTTAGAGATGCTGTTTTTATGTATTTTTGCGGGATAGATATCAAGAAATAGGCAAGACTTCTTGAGTTTTGGCAAGACGAAAATTTGAATGTAGCGCAGGTTTGTAATGATTGGGATAACTTGGTTTGAATGAGATTGGTTTGAACAAGATTGATTTTATGGATGTCCGGCGTGATAGGATTTGACGAAAGATGGGTGTTCTTGCTAATTCAACTTAAGCTCACTACTATCTACCCTATAAAAAACTTATAAAATATATAAACACTCTATAACATAGGGATATCTAGAGCCATCAAAGGGAGGTGCTTGTTGTGTTTGGTATTGAAAATTATCTAGGATTTATCGCTGCCGCCATTTTATTAAACCTAACACCTGGTTCGGATACCATGTACATCATTACTCGTAGTGTCTCACAAGGGCAAAAAGCTGGGTTTTATTCAGTACTAGGCGTGACTTCCGGTGCGTTGATTCATACTTTATTAGCGGCGCTAGGTCTATCAGTATTATTGGCCAATTCCCCAATAGCATTTATGATCGTCAAATATATTGGTGCCAGCTACTTGTGTTATTTAGGCTTTAAGATGCTAACAAGTAAACAAGCACCTTTGATAACGAATAACGTGCAAGACCACAAAAACATTGCAACTATGAAGCCTTTCAATTATTGGCAGATATACAAACAAGGGGTGCTCACCAATACCTTTAACCCCAAAGTGGCTTTGTTTTTTGTCGCTTTCTTTCCTCAGTTTATCGACCCCAGTTATGCTCATAGCATGTTGTCATTTTTGGTATTGGGGCTGACCTTTGCCACCACGGGTTTGATATGGTGCTCGTGTTTGACATTATTGGCGTCAAAGTTCAGCGAAAACCTAAGAAAAAACCCTGCCATTGAGTCTGTCTTGAACAAAATCAGCGGTGTCGTATTTATGGGACTGGGCGTTAAATTGTTGACTGACAAAGGTTAAGCAAGTTGGAATAAAGAGTAGAGGACATAAAGTATTTAAAGAGAATTGGAATGAGAACTTCAGATAATTCAATGAAATAAACTTCCCAATACTTACTTATTCCTTCTCACCCAATAAAAAAGCCCAGTCCCCTATATTAAGGAGACTGGGCTTTATATGATTCTAACTTTAATTAACCATTAAGCAGCGTCTTTACTCTCTGCTGCTAATTGGCGTAGTACATAGTGCAACACGCCGCCATGACGCACGTATTCGCGCTCTTTTGGCGTTTGTAGACCGACGTTAACCTCAAAGGTTTCAGTTGAACCATCAGCGCGAGTAGCAGTGACTTTGGCAGTTTTGCTCTCACCATTATCGAGACCACTAATGCTGATGACTTCTGAACCATCAAGCTTGTAAGTCTCAGCGTTTTCACCTTCTTTAAAGGTCAATGGCAACACGCCCATGCCCACTAGGTTCGAGCGGTGAATACGCTCAAATGAGCTGGTCAATACCGCTTTGACACCGAGCAAAATAGTACCTTTGGCTGCCCAGTCACGGCTAGAGCCAGAACCATACTCCGCGCCGCCAAGAACAACGAGCGGACGCTTGTCTTCTTTATACTTCATCGCGGCATCATAGATGGCCATTTCTTCACCATCTTGTAGCGTCGCGCTGTCACCCTTGAAGTAATAGGTATAGCCGCCTTCCTTACCGCCCATCATGGTATTTTTGATACGGATGTTGGCAAAGGTACCACGAGTCATGACCGCATCATTACCACGGCGTGAGCCATAGCTGTTGAAGTCGGCTTGCATGACACCGCGCTCTTGCAAGTATTTGCCTGCAGGCGAGTCTGGGTCGATATTGCCCGCTGGTGAGATGTGATCGGTGGTGATTGAATCGCCGAACAGACCTAAAATACGCGCCCCTTCGATATCAGGGATACCTTCTGGCTCCATGGTCATACCATCAAAGAACGGTGGGTTTTTAATGTATGTTGAGCCTTCATCCCATGGATACAGCTGGCTATCGGCTGAGCTAATAGCGTTCCAAGCAGCACTACCGTCAAACACTTCGCCGTAGTTTTTGCGGAACATTTCAGCGTCGATATTATTGGCAATCAGCTCGTTAATTTCTTCTGAAGTTGGCCAGATATCTTTTAAGAACACATCATTGCCATCTTGATCCTGTCCGAGCGGATGAGTCGTCAAGTCAATATCAACAGTACCTGCCAATGCATAGGCAACGACCAACGGTGGTGATGCTAAATAACTGGCTTTAACATGCGAGTGAATACGACCTTCAAAGTTACGGTTACCAGACAGTACCGCTGCCGCGACTAAGTCGTTTTCTTCAATGCCTTTTTCGATCTCTTCTGATAATGGCCCTGAGTTACCGATACAAGTCGTACAACCATACCCTACTAAGTAGAAGCCTGTTTTTTCTAGCTCATCCATTAGATGGGTTTTTTCTAAATAATCGGTTACGACTTTAGAACCCGGTGCGAGCGATGTCTTAACCCAAGGTTTGGCTTTAAGCCCTTTGGCAGCAGCTTTTTTGGCCACTAGACCTGCACCAATCATTACCGCTGGATTAGAAGTATTGGTACAAGAAGTAATGGCGGCAATAACTACCGACCCGTCTCGTAGTTTATGTTGTTTGTCATCGATGCTGACATTTGAGAAGACATTGTTTGCTGGCGCATAACCTGCATTATCATCACTGGTATCAACTTCGATATTCGGCTCAGCAGCTAAGTGTTCAGCTTGCTCTTGCTCGCCGCCTTCTTGATCAAAGCGTACTTTGCCTTCTACTTCTGACTTGCGGTCTTTGGTCATTTTTTCTAGCGTTTCACCAAACTTCTCATGCATATCAGACAAATTGATACGCTGCTGTGGCAAGTTCGGACCAGCAAGTGCTGGCTGTACTGACGATAGATCTAGTTCTAGCTTGCTCGAATAAGTCGCCGCAGGTGTATCGGCATCGTGCCATAAGCCTTGCGCCTTAGCATATTTTTCGACCAGCTCAATTTGCGCTTCGTCGCGGCCTGATAGACGCAGATAATCAATCGCCATTTGGTCAATTGGGAAAATACCACAAGTTGCACCATATTCTGGTGACATATTGGCAATCGTCGCACGATCGGCAAGCGGCATGCTGTGCAGGCCTTCACCGTAGAATTCGACAAACTTACCAACCACACCATGGGCACGTAGCATTTCAACCACACGCAATACCAAATCCGTGGCGGTGACGCCTTCGGTCAATTTACCCGTCATCTCAAAACCAACGACTTGTGGAATCAACATCGATGATGGCTGTCCAAGCATGGCAGCCTCTGCTTCAATACCGCCCACGCCCCAACCAAGCACGCCAATACCATTAATCATGGTGGTATGACTGTCAGTACCAAACACCGTATCAGGATAGGCAGTAAGCTCACCGTTGACATCAGCGGCCATCACCACACGCGCTAAATACTCAAGGTTAACCTGATGGACAATACCGGTCGCTGGTGGTACGACGACAAAGTTTTCAAAGGCGTTACGACCCCAATGCAAGAACTCATAGCGCTCATTATTACGCTTAAATTCGATCTTTTCATTCAAATCTAGCGCATCTTCGCGGCCATAAGCATCGACTTGTACCGAGTGATCGACGACCAATTCACTGGGAATAAACGGGTTAATTTGCTCGGCTTTACCACCCAGCTCAACCACGGCATCACGCATAGCGGCCAAATCGACGACCGATGGCACGCCAGTGAAATCCTGCAAGACGACACGAGCAGGCATAAAGGCGATTTCTTTTGACGCCTCAGCACCTGCGTCCCAATTGGCGACAGCTTCGATGTGGTTTTTGCCCACAGACTGACCATCATCTTCGTTACGCAGTAGGTTTTCTAATACGACTTTCATGCAATATGGCAGCTTACTGATATTGCTATAGGTTTTGGTTAGCTCAGGCAGGCTGTAGTAGGTATGTTCCTTGCCATCGACCGACAAGGTGTCTTTTACGTTAAAGATATCACTCATGGTAGCTTCCTTATCTACTGGGTAGATTGTTATGAATTTATTGTTATAACTGGTGGCTAGATTAACTGTGAATTTATGAGCTTAAAGAAAAAAGGCTGATAAAATTTGCATCGACTGACCACTGGAATCAAAGAAAAAGATAAATAGTGTTTCCGTCGTTTATAACGAGTCCCCTTCACCATAACAAATTTCGAGCCCTTTGTTAACGCCTAGACGGTGTCAAATCGTGGCACAATCGTAAACGTAACAGCCGCTTAGCGGTTTATTAATAAGGTGTTCAATGATTTTTCACTTTTTCTTTTGACGGCGACCATGACGAAACACATAGTTATCTTCATAAAAGCTCATATCAGCATTTTCTGCCCAAAAATGTGGCACGCCCAAAATAGGCAAGGGAGCCAGCTGGCGCGGTGTGACATTATCTTGTGACAGCAATTTATCCATATATTGAGCAATTTTGCCATCTAGATAGACCATGCGTGCAGATAGCGGCAAGGCAAAAAAATCTTGCGGCACAAGGATGACGATACTGTGCGCACATAAAGGTTTGCGCGGTTTTATCAATTGCTCAAGCAGTGCATGACCAAAAACATAAACCGCAGCCCGAGACTGACTATTCAGTTGTTGTGGATTGTCCCACTGCGCGCGCGGCTCTATCAAACTTGCCTGCCAATCGAAATTAATCAAAGCCTCGCCAATACGCGGCTCAGACGTCACTAGTACCGCCCCATTTTCATCGAATACGGTGATGGTATCGCGGACACGACCTCGGCTAGCGCCAATCCCCTGCTGGGCAATCTCTACCATATGATAATAATTAAGCAGCGCTTTAGTCTTTGGAAAAGTCAGCCAAATACTGCCGTTAAATAAATCATGCAAGTTATCACGTGTCGGAATCTTACCACTAGTGCCAATAAAGCTTTCGTATGCTTCGCCTTCTGACAACGCCTCTTGTGAAACAAAGTTTAGCGCATGTGCTTGATTGTTTTGCGTGGACTTAGTGGTAGGTAATTGGCTTTGCAAATGCTCACTTTGCTGGTTTAACGCTTTGTTTAAAACCTTAGCGATCACGTCAGGCCGACTCTTTAGTTTAGCTTCATTAGAGCCCTCAACTTCATGAGAGCCTTCAGCATTGTTAAAGCCTTCAGCGTTTGCCCCACCGAGCTGAGCGATGGCGTTACTGATATAGTCCAACTGCTGCAAATGAGCCAGCCACGGCACTTGCCAATCAATCTCAGCAAAGCTTTTGTCAAGACTGCTGTCGCGTGTAGACAGGCTTGTAATAGGCGCTTCAGAAGAAGCTGTTGAATAAGGTTTGGCAGGTAAATCAGTGGCGGTCATGTTCACTATCTCTATTAGACGTAGGGCTTGTCTATGGTATCATAGAGCGCTTTTTTGCTGCTAGATAGGCGGCTCTAAACACCCTCCTTAGCGATATTTTATGGCAAATCTTTATGGCAAATTTTAATACCCACTTAAATGTCGCATTCATGGCCAGTGGTACGCTCAGCTTGACGGTTTATAAAGCGGGATTGATCGATGATTCAGGGTTTTTGATGTGCGTGGCGCTCGGTACCATCGGTGGGCTGTTGCCTGATTTGGATTCTGATAATTCGACACCGATTAAGCTGGGTTTTAATATTATCTCGTTTATATTCGCCTTTGGTCTGGTGATGCATTGGCGCAGTGAGCTGAGTTTACTGGCGCTCATTGCGCTATGGTTAGCTGGCTACGGCTTTATGCGTTATGTGGTTTTTACCGTTTTTACGAATATGACCGTGCATCGCGGTGTGATTCACTCCGTGCCTTATATGGCAATTTTGGGTTTGGGGCTGACTTATTTAAGCTACTACGTCTTGCACCTTCCACTGACGGCAAGCTGGTTTTACGGTTTATTTTTATTCGGTGGCGCGCTAGTGCATTTGACATTGGACGAGTTATATAGCGTCAATTTATCCGATATGAAAATGAAGCGCTCATCAGGTACAGCGATGAAGTTTTATCAGCCTAAAGATAAATGGTGGTATTTATTACTATATACACTGCTCGCCATGTTGGTCTATTTTGCCCCGCCGTTTGATGCGTTTTGGCAGCAGCTGCGTGACCCAGCACCATGGGCACAACTAAAAGTTGGCATATTGCCAGAACTAATAAAAAACATGCTGCGATAAAGATACGGTAAAGCAATAAAACCCAAGCAAAAATGAGAATAAAACATGCAACCTAATCTACACGTTTGCCCTTGCCAAATTCATCCATCATCAAGCGCTATCAGCTCACCGCTACTGTATAAAGATTGCTGTCAGCCTTATCATGAGGCTGTTTATAATGATGCTCTTTATATTGGTGAGGTTGGCAAAGCAGATGGTATAAAAGCGGAGACAGCCGAACGTCTCATGCGCACGCGCTATAGTGCCTTTGTGTTGATTAAGCCAGACTATATCGTCAAGACTACGCTAACCGCGCAGCAAGGCTTGCTAGATATCAAGGCGATTGAGTCTTGGGCAAAAGAAACAGATTGGGCAGGATTAGAAATCGTACAGCACACGCCAAAGCTGGGTAAATGCCATTCGCAGGTTGAGTTTAAAGCCTATTTTAAGACGAATGAAGATTTGCAAGCACATCATGAGTTGTCTGCTTTTGTAAAAACAAAAAACAAAGCTGATAATGATGCGAGTTGGTATTTTTTAGATCCGACCGTTGCTATGTCTATCACACAGAAACAGCCGTGTATTTGCGGGTCAGGTGAAAAGTTTAAGAGGTGTTGTGGGGTGTACTTGAGTTAGAAACTAAATTAGTTTTCCTTCGTAAAGAGTATATAGCTTCTCAAGCTGCGGCAAGTGCTTGTCATTAGATAGCAATTCGATATCATTAACCTTAGCCGTAGCAAAATGAAATATATCAAACTGACGTTTATCAATATTTTTATTGACATTATTTTCGTTGGCAATAAATTTATCTAGTCGGTATAAGTCAGCAGCTAAATCTGCGACATCTTGACTGATATCTAAAGTGGTGAGCATGTTCATCACGTTAACATATCTTTTAACCTCGTCATCTCCTTTCTTCCATAAAAAGTATCTTAGAAACTCATAACGGATGAGTGGTGTGATGACTACTTCGACGTTATTTGAAGCTATTTCAGCACGTAAAGTCTTTAATTTTTGCAAAAGATTAGCGTCATTTTCGTCAACCTTACCCTCTAGTAAATAAATTAAATAATTGGCATCAAGCAATAGTTCTCTTTCACTCATCATTGCCCTGCCTCTAGTTGTTTGATTTTTTCATCTAATAAACTTATAAGCATCTGCTTTGCTTCTGCTTGCTGTGGCGCATTATCTCGCGCTAACTTAAGCTGATTAATATCAATATCAAAAGCATCTTTTAACAAGTCTATAAATGCGGCATTATTAGGATGATTTATCAGTTCCGTTTTTACTACGCCATCTGCTTTATCACGGTATAACTCATAAGCTTCACCATGTTGTAATTGGCTCAAAACAATTGCGGAGTGAGTAGTGATATAAAAGGTAGTATTAGGGAATAGACGTTTCAAGGTAGGAATAATAGTCGCTTGCCATTTGGTATGAAGATGGCTTTCTATTTCATCGATAAATACCACGCCTTTTACATGAGCAATATTGGTTTCGTTAGTAAAATAGCTATAACCTGCAATGATAGATTGTATGATTTTCAATATTGACGCAAAGCCGCTAGAGAGTTCTGATAGTTCAGTTTTTTTATCAGCAACTTTGAAAGATACCCTGTCGTCACCTGTAATTTCGAGAAATTCTGGATGAAACCTTTCATCAATTTTGTTTAACAGACAAAGCAGTGTCGTAATCTCAATTTCACGATTGTCTTCTTTAGCTTGATAAGGGTTAGCTGATTGTGCACGTTGAATGATCCATTCATGCAAATTACTTCTATCTTTAAAGCTAATATACTCAGAATTATTGTAAGCAATTTCATTCAAATCATCTAAGTAATACTTTCTTCTTAAGAATAGCTCATTAATTCTTCTAATCCCCACCTGATTATTATGATGACTAGTACGTTCGAATGTATCCACATATACTAGAGGCAATTCATGTTGAGGAAAGAACACAGCACTATTTTTTATTTTAACTTCTTTGGGTTCAGGATATAAACAAATTTTAGTATTGCCAAATGTAAATATACTTTTGAATTTATTTTCTTCCTTATCAACATATTCAAATGAATGATTCCCTTTAAAATACAAATCAAATAATAACTTATTAGTTGAAAAGTATGCTTTGAACAACGCCTCTAAACACTTAGTCTTACCAATACCATTTTCACCGATTAGGCAATATACTCTCTGCTCAGGCTGAAAGCTAAGATGGACATCCCCTACCCCTACTAGCTGTTTTATTTGAATGTCATTGCCTAACATGGCTTCACCTAATTTTTATTAAACTATTAATTTCATAGTGGAACAACCAATTTAAAAATACAAGCCAACCATCCTAAACACTCGCCCCAACCGCCCGTGCCACCGCAATTCCTTCGTCAACCGTCAAAAACTTACGCTGGCTTGGGCTGTCTTTAAAGAGGATCTCGCCGTCTTGGAAGATGAGACATTCATTGACCGCCAGTTGTTGCCATTTTTCATTTTCAGTCAATGGCACGGTGACTAAGATAGTGACTTTATCCTGATCTGTGGTCACATCACCAAAGTTAATCGCCAAATCATCATCAGCCAGTTTGGCTTCCCCAAAAGGTGCTTGGCGCGTGAGATAAAACAATAAGCTACCCGCATAAGCCAATTGCCAGCTACCATTCGATATCAAGCAATTAAAGAGGCCATTAGCGGATAAATAACGACATTGGGTGGTCAAAAAGTTAAACAGCGTTTGATCATCGGGACGGGTTTTAAAGCTACTTTTTAGACGATTGACCAGATAACAAAATGCCATTTCAGAGTCAGTATTGCCTACTGGCTGGCAATGTGAGGCGTTACCGTTGTCTTGCAAGCGCTGACAGCGTTTAATAAACTCGCTATTCATCTGCCCATTATGCGCAAACACCCACTGCTCGCCCCACACTTCACGGACGAACGGATGGGTATTCGCCAAGCAATTCTGCCCTTGAGTCGCTTTACGAATATGCGCGATAACGTTCATGGCCTTGATTGGATAATTATTGACTAGGTCGGCGACTGGTGATAGATGGCTTGGTTTATTATCGTGGAACAAGCGTAGACCAGTTGAAGCATTCTCTGGTTTTTCACTATTAGTGCATTCGCTACGCTCAAAAAACGCAATGCCAAAGCCATCTTCATGACTGTCAGTCATACCGCCGCGACGACGAAATCCTGCAAAGCTAAAACCAATATCCGTCGGGGTATTACAGTTCATTCCTAAGAGTTGACACATTTACGCGTTACCACCTTTATTATATTGATTGTCTGCTGCGTCATGATTAACCGGATTACCTGACACAATACCAAGTTCTATATCACTCATACTAGCCAACAAATCCGCCCCAGTATTGTCATCGCTTTCAACACCATCTAGGATACGCTGGGCTTGTGCCAAATCCGTGTTTTCTACCCACAGCACGACACCAGAATTCATCCCGGGAATCGCACTGAGCGGTTGCAAGGACACGGTAATGCCATTGTTGCGCAGCAGATTGGCATGCAGCTCGCCTTGCATATTGGTGTCGTAGCGTGCCAGTTTGTGCCAGTTATCAACTTGATCGGTCATGGTAAATTCCTTTTAAACAGTTAAATGTCTTGTTAATACAGATGAATTTAATAGAAGTCAAAACCTGATGACCAGTTAATTTGATTTAGCGGATAAGCATCAATATGAAAACCGTTTGGATACTCTTTAAAACCAGGTTGTGATTTTAATTGGTTGATAGCTGCTTGCGCTTGTTGCTCAGTAGCAAATACGCCGATTAATTTAAAATCTTCGACATCGTTGTTTTTATCATCGTCTTTATAAAGCGCGTGTTCTAAAACAAACACCGTATTTTGCGCTTTTTCAACATGTGACCAATGATAAGCAGCAAGGCGTTTCATCAGGTCAGGGTTTTTGACCATGATATTATCGCCAGTACGCCCTTCGGTACGGTTGTAATGGATAACGTTTAAACGCAATAGCCAAAAAATAACCGCCGCTTTGGCCAGCATAACAGGCAACGCTCGTTTTTCATCTTCGCCAAGCTGACGTTTTGACTCATAGCCTTGCAAAAAAGCCACCATTTTACTGCGATCAAAATTCACCGACTCGCCTTGCTCAGCATCGCCCCACGTGGTACAAAAATCATTAATCGTAATGGCAATATCCATCACATAATGCTCGACGCTGACTTCGGTAAAGTCTAACAAGCCTGTGAGGCGCTCTTCACCTTTTTGGATATTATTTAACGATAAGTTCCACAGCGTATTATCAGCAAACATATCTAGATGACACAAGCCTTTTGGCAAGGTCGCAAGCGGTAATTCGCTATATGACTGCCAAATATCACTCATGAGCTTGGCTTCGTCACCGGGCATAAACTGCATTTCACGGTCACGTACTTCTGACCATGGATACAAAGGTACGCCATATTCTTCCGCAGGCTGTAATGCTTGCAAAGTCTCATGTAGCATGGCTAAAGCGGCGCCAATTTCATGACACATGGCTTGTGTAGTCTGCTGTGGGTGCGCGCCAGCCAAACAAGGCACTAGCGTAATCGCTTTATTATCATAGCGTATGACATAGCATTTTTCTGCGCTATCAGCGCCTAAATCAAGCAATGCTAACGGCGCGGCGACCGGTAATTTACCATCCAATTGATTGAGGATAACCGCCATCTTTTCGATGTCTTCTGGTGGACGCTCTTCAAATAAAGTAAATACATAAGAGTGCGCGCCATCTACATCATCAGTCGTCTGAATAAACCAGTTAGAGTTTTTGATACCTTGGGTAATCGGAATGGCACGCGCAAACGAGACGCCAAAGCGTTGGCAAAAGGCGGCAAACTGATCATTGGTTAACTGGGTATAGACGGACATGACATCTCACTTTTGGCAATTAAATAAAAAGTTAAATAGGATAGATTTAAACAGCAATGGCGACAATTGTAGCGCGCTTGGGCAAACGATAGCGAAAAGCGTAATAATCTTGCGAAAATCTGCCTGATATGGCGGTGATTTTGCTAGACTAGCGCATTGAGAGAATTGATTATAAGGTGAAAGACCCTATGTTAGCAAAGCGTATCATTCCTTGTTTGGACGTTGATAATGGACGCGTGGTCAAAGGTGTGCAGTTTGTCGATATCAAAGACGCAGGCGATCCTGTTGAAGTCGCCAAACGCTACAACGAACAAGGCGCTGACGAGATTACTTTTTTGGACATTACGGCCACCAATGACGAGCGCGACACCACCTATCATACCGTTGAACGTATGGCAGAAACCGTGTTTGTGCCACTAACGGTCGGCGGCGGTGTGCGTAAAATTGCGGATATTCGTAACTTGCTCAATGCAGGCGCGGATAAAGTAGCAATTAATTCAGCAGCAGTATTTACCCCAGAGTTCGTCGGGGAAGCGGCACAAAAATTTGGCAATCAATGTATCGTCGTGGCTATCGATGCCAAACGCGTCGCGGATATTGATGTTGATGGCATCATCATGCCGCGTTGGGAGATTTTTACCCATGGCGGTCGCAAGCCAACGGGCATCGATGCCGTCGCTTGGGCAAGTAAAATGGCTGAACTCGGCGCTGGCGAATTATTAGTGACGTCGATGGACGGTGACGGTACTAAAAAAGGCTATGACTTGGCCTTAATGAAGCAAATTACCAGCCGCGTCAATGTGCCTGTCATTGCCTCAGGCGGCGTCGGCAACCTGCAACATTTAGCAGAAGGCGTCTTAGAAGGCGGCGTCGATGCGGTACTTGCCGCCAGTATTTTTCACTTCGGTGAATATACGGTGCAAGAAGCCAAAGAATATATGGCAGCGCAAGGGATACAGATGCGCCTGTAATACGTTGGTAAAATGCAAATAAATTAGAAAAAATGTTATCATAGCGCTAACTGCTTATTATCATTTGGTTTTCGTTCATTTAACGCTCAATTCGTTTGCGTGATAACCAATCGAATAAGTGATACCAATCACAAAAATTAGAGTAGCAAGGAAAACGAGTGTAAGGACTACGCATTGTAGACTAAACAAGTTTGACACAGCTAATCGTACTTTTTGGGTTTGGTATTATTTGAATCTATCATTATATTTAGCTACTCCTACATTTTAATTAAAAGCCCATAAGGCGAAGGATGTTTTTATGTCGAATTTACAACAGCAACGCAATGACGTGACTCATATCGATGGCAACCTGCATCAAAATGAAGGCGCTCGTATTGGTATCGTCGTCGGTCGTTTTAACGGTTTTGTCGTTGAATCATTGGTAGATGGCGCAATCGATGCCCTACTGCGCCATGGTGTATTGGGTAGCAATATTACCGTCATCCGTGTACCTGGTGCATTTGAGTTGCCATTGGTTGCCCAACGCGCGGCTGAGTCAGATCGCTTTGACGCCATCATTGCGTTAGGCGCGATTATTCGCGGTAGCACGCCGCATTTTGACTTTGTGGCGAGTGAATCAGCCAAAGGCCTAAGCAGCGTTGCGATTGATTATAATATTCCTGTTGCCAACGGTGTATTGACGACTGACAGCATCGAGCAAGCGATTGAGCGTTCTGGCACGAAAGCCGGTAACAAAGGCTCAGAAGCCGCCATGGTCGTGCTAGAGATGATTGCAGTGCTATCACAGCTAGACATTGATGACGATAGCGATGACGCTTAATTAAACTCGTTACTTATTCATACTCATTAACATTTGAGTATTTTTAAGTCAGATTAAGCATCGTTGATTATTAATAAGCATTATTGTTGATTAAACTATTTAGGGCTATGGTTATTGCGATAGCCCTAAATATGCAGTGTAAATGTTCAACAGCAGTATCCAAAACTGTCTGGTAAATTTACCAGCCGACTATTATTTAACATTTTATTTTAAAACTTCTTATCTTAAAACTTATTACTTTAGAATTAGGTATAGACCCCTTATGACTGACCAACTCAAGCGCGCTATTAGTGCTGCGAAAACTGCCCAAACCGATGATAGTCAAGCTGAAGCCACGCGTATTGCGAGCAGCAGTGCGGGTGATCAAACCTTCGATATGAGTGAGTCTTCTTATAAGACCAGTCACACCGCTGTCCGTAAAGCGCGACGCTTTGCGATGCAAGGTCTATACGAATGGCTCGTCACAGACCGCCGCTTCGACACTAGTGGTAAGCTTGGCTGGAAGGCCAATGCGCCGCATGATATCGCCGCTCGTACGCGTGCTACCAATGCCATGCATACGGTACATATTGGCTATTATCATGAAATGATGCACGATATTCCAGAGCAGATTGAAGCGCTAGATGCGCTTATTAGCCAGCATCTTGACCGTGAAATCGATAAACTTGATACCGTTGAACACGCTATTCTTTTGATTGGTGCTTATGAGCTGCAAAATCATTTAGAAATCCCTTATAAAGTCGTGCTTGATGAAGCGATGAAGCTGAATAATCACTTTGGTGCCACTGACGCTCATAAACTGATTAACGCCGTCCTTGATAAAATGGCGGTTGAGCTACGTGCTGTCGAAGTAGAAGCAGATAGTAAAGCCAATCTACGCACCTCACAAAAAGCGGCTGCTAAACCTGCAGTAAAAACTGATAGCAATATAGAAAATAGTGCTGATACACAAAGTATTGAAGAAAAGTCAACTGCTTCAAACAAGCCACGTATCAGTGCCAATAATGCCACCGTCAAACGCAACAGCGCTAGTAAAGCCAGTGCGAATATTAGTGACTTTAAGGCAACTAAGAAAAATGCTGCTGAAAACACGGTTGAAAATGATACTGTTAAAACAGCGACTGCGGCAGAACCAATTGTTGAAGAAGGCATTGTTGAAGAAAGCATTGTTAAAAAAGATGTCGTCGTTGATGAACAGCCTGCAGAAGAAAAGGTAGCTGCTGACGCTGTCAATAACGACAGCAACGAAGAAAATACGGCCGTTGATATTGGTCTAATTGACTCTAATCTTGTTAGTTCTGATGAAACTGTTAGTCCTGACGAAA
Organism: Psychrobacter sp. 78a-MNA-CIBAN-0178; assembly: GCF_040309625.1. Taxonomy (NCBI): domain Bacteria; kingdom Pseudomonadati; phylum Pseudomonadota; class Gammaproteobacteria; order Moraxellales; family Moraxellaceae; genus Psychrobacter; species Psychrobacter sp. 78a-MNA-CIBAN-0178. The sequence goes on along the minus strand of NZ_JBEOOZ010000012.1, from coordinate 34,363 downwards.
CTGTTAGTTCTGATGAGATTGTTAGCCCTGATGCAAAAAGCCAAGACTAACCATGAACGAATTTGAGCTGATCGAGCGCATATTTTCCCAAATGCCACAGTCATTGTCCAGCATTGTCAAAAAAGGCAGTGTCGAAAAAGGCATTGGTGATGATGCCGCGGTGATGAGCTTGCCTGCAGGCGCGCGCTTGGTCAGTTGCATCGATACACTCGTCCAAGGTCGTCACTTTAGCGCTGATTGGCAACAAGTCAATGAACTGGCATTTGCCATCGGTTATAAAGCGGTTGCGGTTAACGTCTCAGACATTGCTGCGATGGGTGCAACCCCGCATAGCATTCTGCTAGCGTTGGCCTTACCTGAGCGTTTGGCAAATGAGCAATGGTTAAGTGAATTTGCTAAAGGCTTGTTTCATGCCTGCCAATTATTCGGGGTTGCCCTTATTGGTGGTGATACCACGCGTAGTGATAGCTTAATATTAAGTGTCAGCGCACAAGGATTGCTTGATGCCAACACGGCAGCTGTTTACCGCTCAGGGGCGAAAGTGGGCGATAAAATATATGTATCAGGGTCGCTCGGCGATGCCGCCTATGCCCTACAACATCCTGACAATGCTCAAGGCCTAGAGCTTGCACATCGATTGCACATGCCGACCCCGCGTATTGCCTTAGGGGCAGCCTTAGCAAAAATTGGTGCTACCGCGATGATAGATATCTCTGACGGTCTCTATCAAGACCTTAGCCATATCTGCCAGCAAAGCGGCGTTAGTATGCGCCTTAATCTGGAGCAGCTACCTACTAGCAAGCCATTAGCAAGCGTAGATTTATCTGAGCGCTTATTATGCCAACTGACGGGTGGTGATGATTACGAATTGGCTTTTACTTTGCCTGCTGATATCGAACCTCGTGTTAATAACAACAGCAACACGCCAGTCACCTGTATCGGTGAGGTGACTGCGATGACAAATCATAAATACACAGACACATCTACCGCTTTACGTCCTGAGTTATTTTATCAAGGACAACTAGTCACCCCAACTCATTCCGCGCCATTTTCAACATGGCCCGACCTTACTGGTTACCAACATTTTGCAGGTTAATCCATGACCGATCAAGACCTCTCCAAGCCTGATATCCGACAAGCAAATGACTGCCCACCGCTACCAGCAAATGCTAGCCTGCTTGATCGTGCGGTTTATTGGCTTGGTATTGGTTTAGGTAGTGGCTTGCCTCGCCGTGCGCCCGGTACTTGGGGGTCGGTGGGTGGTTTAATCGTCGCCATACCTCTAATGAGCTTAGGTTTTGTGCCATTTTTGATTATTACTATCCTATCCTGCCTCATTGGTATTTGGATATGTGGTCGTACCTCTGAGCTGATGCAAGGTCATGATGATCCGCATATCGTCTGGGACGAATGGGCTGGTATCTGGATTACTTTACTGCCATTTTCTTATATGAGTGTCTCTACTGCCAGTTATTGGCAAGACATCTCACAGAGCTTATCGGTCATTGCGCTTATCATCGCTTTCGTTTTGTTTCGCTTTTTTGACATTATTAAGCCACCACCAATTGGTTGGGCAGATAAGAAGGTCGCTGGCGGTCTCGGTATTATGCTTGATGATATTATTGCTGGCGTAATGGCGGCAGCGGTATGGATAATTGTGATGCTCGGTATGCTGTTATAGTCAATACTCTATAAGCAGATGCGTAATTAGGCTTTCTTATATTAATTGTTATGTAACTTTTTATATAACTTTAAGTTACAAAGCTTGCACGGCATTGCGTTTTTTCGTCTTAACATTTGCGTTATAATAATAGATTATATTTTGTTACATTTAACGAGCTACTATGACCTCTCCTCTTTCTGTCATTATCCTTGCTGCCGGTAAAGGTACGCGTATGCAGTCGGCTAAGCCAAAAGTGCTACAGACACTGGCTGGCAAATCATTGTTAAGCCACGTATTAGATACCTGTCATCAGCTGACGATGGATGAGACTATCATCGTCCATGGTTTTGGTGGCGAGCAAGTAAAATCAGAAATTACCAGCCAATATGCGCAGTCCTCAATTACTTGGGTCGCCCAGACTGAGCAATTAGGCACAGGGCATGCGGTCAAAGTAACTTTAGCTGACTTACCAGCAGAGGGACAGAGTCTCATTCTGTATGGTGATGTGCCATTGGTCAGCTGCCAGACGCTAGCGGCATTGAAGGCAGCTAACACTAGTGGCATGTCGATGCTGACGTTAACGGTTGATAATCCATTTGGCCTCGGTCGTATCAAACGTGATACAAACGGCAATATCGAAGCCATCGTCGAGCAAAAAGATGCCAGCGCTGATGAGCAGAATATCCAAGAGATTAATAGCGGTATCTATTGCGTTGACAATGCCCTACTGCATAAATATCTACCAAAGCTCTCTAATGACAATGCGCAGCAAGAATATTATCTCACTGATATTGTCAAAATGGCCGTTGCTGATGGCATTACGATTGCCGCGATAGAGCCTGAACATACGTTTGAGATTGAAGGTGTCAATAACCGTCAACAGCTGGCCAGCTTGGAGCGCACATGGCAGGGTAAACTGGTTGCAGACTTACAAGAAGCGGGCGTCCAGTTTGCTGATCCGACGCGCGTTGATATTCGCGGTAGCTTGAGCGCAGGTCAAGATGTATTCGTCGATGTTGGCGTGGTGTTTGAGGGTGATTGTGTCTTGGGTGACAACGTTTATATCGAAGCGGGTTGTGTCATCAAAAACGCGAAAATTGGTAATGCCTGTCATATCAAACCTTATTGTGTGATTGATCATGCTGAGATTGGTGCAGGTGTCGATGTTGGTCCTTTTGCCCATTTGCGTCCAGAAACCGTATTGGCTGACAATAGCAAGGTCGGAAATTTTGTCGAAATCAAAAAATCGACGATCGGTCATGGCAGCAAAGTCAATCATTTAAGCTATGTTGGCGATGCCACGGTTGGTACAGGCGTCAATATTGGTGCTGGTGTCATTACTTGTAATTACGACGGCGCCAATAAATCGCAAACCATCATTGAAGACAATGCTTTTATCGGCTCTAACGCCAGCTTGGTCGCGCCAGTAACCATTGGTGATACCGCTACGGTTGCAGCAGGTTCAGTGATTACTAAAAATGTCGATAGTAAAGCATTAGCCTTTGGTCGCGCGCGCCAAACGCAAAAAGATGACTTCCAGCGACCGACTAAAAAATAACGGCAGCTTTGACAGTTAGTTCAATGAAGCTAGCTCTGAGCAAACTTAAGCAGTACGACAATGATTTGTGGTGCTGCTTATTTATATTTATAGATTAAACAAACATCATTACATATCGAAACATCATCAAAATCTAAACTATTGAAATATCGAAACATCAAAACATGAAACATCGAATTTAAGGAATCACTATGTGCGGAATAGTCGGGGCAGTTGCTGAGCGTAATATCGCTAATATCTTACTTGAAGGTCTTAAACGTTTAGAGTATCGCGGCTACGATTCCGCCGGTTTGACCGTCATTCGTGATGGCGAATTACACCGTGAGCGTCAAGTAGGCAAAGTACAAGCCTTGGTCGATGCCGTCGCAGTCAATCCAGAGTTTTTTGATGGTCATATTGGTATTGCGCATACACGTTGGGCCACGCATGGCGAGCCCGCCCAACGTAACGCCCATCCGCACGTATCCGGTAAAATTGCTGTTGTCCACAATGGTATCGTTGAGAACTACGCCGAGCTAAAAGAAGAGCTGATTGCTAAAGGCTATGAGTTCACCTCGCAAACCGATACCGAAGTCGTCGCTCATTTAATCAATGATATCTACAAAAGCACACCTGATTTATTAGAAGCAGTTCGTGCGGTTATTCCTTTATTACATGGTGCTTTTGCCCTTGGTATTGTGCATATTGATTGCCCAAACGAGCTGATTACCGTCCGTTTGGGCTCGCCACTGGTCATCGGTGTGGGCATTGGTGAGAACTTTATCGCCTCCGACCAATTAGCGCTTTTACCCGTGACCAATCGCTTTATGTATTTAGAAGAAGGCGATATCGCCAAATTGACGCGTAGCAGCATTAAAGTTTATGCCGAGGGTGTCGAGGTGAAACGTCAAATACATGAGATCGACGCCGCCCAGCATAATGCTGATAAAGGCGAGTTTAAGCATTATATGCTCAAAGAAATCTATGAGCAGCCAGATGCGGTCGCTCGTACGGTTGAGATGGCGTTAGATAGCGATGAGCCGTCTAAACTGCGCGATGACTTTTTACAGCGTCATGAAGCACAATTAAAAGGCATTAAACATGTCCAAGTCATCGCTTGTGGCACCAGTTATCACTCAGGTTTGGTGGCAAAATATTGGTTTGAGAGCCTAATTCGTGTGCCTTGTTCCGTTGAAGTCGCTAGTGAGTTCCGCTACCGTAATCCGGTCGTCGTTGATAACACATTAGTCATTTGTATTTCGCAATCTGGTGAGACGGCCGATACTTTGTCAGCGCTACGTGATACTCAAAAGCAAGCACCAATAGGTCTGGTCAGCTTGGCCTTGTGTAATGTACCGACATCATCACTGGTACGTGAGACGGATATCTTTTTACCCACGCTTGCCGGTCCCGAGATCGGCGTTGCTTCTACCAAAGCCTTTACGACTCAGCTTGCCGCTTTGATGCTATTGGTCTTAAAAGTGGGTGTCGTGCAAGAGCGTATGACTGGCGAAAACTTGAGTACCCTGCTAGGTCAATTACAAGAACTACGTGGTCAACTGCATGCCAGCTTAAACCTCGACGCCCCTATCAAAGCCATGAGTGAACACTTTGAATATAAGAAAAGCTGCTTGTTTTTAGGTCGTGGCCTGCAGTTCCCAATTGCCTTAGAAGGCGCATTGAAGCTAAAAGAAATCTCTTATATTCACGCAGAAGGCTATGCAGCAGGTGAGCTGAAACACGGTCCATTGGCATTGGTCGATAAAGACATGCCCATCGTTGTACTAGCGCCCAAAGACAGTATGTTTGATAAGCTAAAAGCCAACATGCAAGAAGTACATGCGCGTCACGGTGAGCTGTTTGTATTCGCCAGTGAAGAAAGCAAGATGGTCGCAGAAGATAGAATGCACGTGGTCTATGTGCCTGATGTTTGCGAGACGCTAGCCCCTATCGTCTACAGTGTACCCGTCCAGCTATTGTCCTATCATGTGGCAGTCATGCGTGGTACTGACGTCGATCAGCCACGTAACCTCGCAAAATCAGTTACGGTTGAGTAGATTAAGACATTGATTTTAATACATATTTAACTATAATAGTATTATGTACTGCTGAATCCTGCGCTATCTTTATAACGAGATGACGCAGGATTTTTTTATGGATAACAACAATAGATAGAGCCAATTTAGTTAGAAAATGACTTAATATAAGATTACTATTAAGACGATAAACATGTCGAAAACAATTAAAATACTCGTTTTTCAACCTATTTACCATAATCACCGTTATGGAAGCAATAGGGGTTTTTGGGTTCTCTACTGCCCATTTTAGATAGTGAAAGGTAGTGATCTAAGGTAGTAAACTTTGCCTAGGTATTAAAAGTAAAGTACTGGATAATATTTGAGATAACGAATTCAAAAATAGAGATGGTGTAAAATATTTATTTGGAGTAACGCATGCTATTCAATCCAGTGAGACGAAGAGAAACTGCAATGATCGATTTCTTGATAAATACTGAATATGATGCAGAAAGACCGATGGGTAACGTTGCTTTGAGCGGTATAAATATGCTTATTGGTGATTGGATAGTCGGCTTAAAACCAGAAAATGAGGTCATTCTACCCAGTCGCATTGAGTGGCTACAAATGGCTATTGACACTAATGAGGTTTTTGATGGCCCTTATGAAAGTGCAACTTTCCATAAATATAACCTATATAAACACTTAGCACTTGCTAAATGGTTATATACAGGCGTAGATAGCCAAAAAGACTGGCAACATGCTAGGGTTCTTTTCGTTGATAACTATACCTCTGGGAAATGGTACGAAACAAGGAAACTAAGAACAGATGCTTTGGACAATTATTTAGCCTTATGTATCCAAGCAGAAAGTTATCAAGCTGGAATTGATGAATTTGAAAAATATCATGGGCAGAAAAAAATTTCGTTAAAAACAAAAACGATAACACCTAGATACTATGGTTATTTAGTTTGTCAAAATAAGTTAAACCTCGTTCATAATGATGCAACTATGATTGAGTTAGGTAGAAAATTATTGGTAGCTAATTTGGAAGATCACCCATGGCTAGGCTATGGTCAGTACTCTACAGCGGCTATGTGGTTAAAAATAGTATATTGGCATAACGATAAAAATTTAACGCCAGAACAGACGCTTCTTAAGTGTTATGACAATATGCCCAACGTACAAAAACCAAATTTTGAAGGAGGCCTCAAAAAACGGTCATTTCTTAGATTCTTCAGGGTCTAATATATGTGGCTTCTTTAAGCTATACCCCAAGGAAACCAGCTATTTCACCCTTCAAACCTATTAACAGACCACTAAGCTAAATATGATTTTCGGCACTAAGTAATATAATTCCGTTCATCAACTTTGCATCTTAAATACGTCAATATTTAAACCAGCCCTTTATAAAGAAAGTAAAACCCTACCACGGTTAATAATAACGCAAAACATTTTTTTAGTAATTGTGGTGACAGTATATGAGCGACTTTCGCCCCTAGCTTAGCGGTGAAAAAGCTCATAATACTAATGCCTAAAAAGGCATAAATATGGACGAAGCCAATGGTATTGGGCACATCGACTTGCTGCTGCATGCCAAAAATCATAAAGCCCAACGCACCAGCAATGGCAATCGGCAATCCACAGGCTGCTGATGTGCCAACGGCTTTTTGCATGACCACGCCATAACGCGTGAGATAAGGAACGGTTAAGCTGCCACCACCGATACCAAAAATGGCAGAAGCGACACCGATAACCCCGCCTGCTGCTAATTGCTTAGGCTTAGACGGCAGTTCTGGATTAACATCATTAGAATGACTAGCGACCTGCTTTTTACCCCCAAAAAACATTTTATAAGCGACCCAAAGTAAGAATACGCCAACGATAAGCTGGAGATATAGCCCAGATATTTGCCCTGCTATTCCTGCGCCCAAAAAGCAACCAAGCGCTAGACCTGGTGCGAGATTTTTAAAGACAGGCCACATGACCGCGCCCTTTTTATTATGCGCCATGAGCGAGCTAATAGAGGTGACAATGATGGTTGCTAGTGATGTCCCTAACGCCAAATGCATGATATTGTCAGGGCTGTAGCCCATTTGAGTAAAGACAATAAATAATAATGGTACGATGATGGTGCCACCGCCCACGCCAAATAGCCCTGCAGCAAAACCTGCCAGCGCCCCAATTATTAAAAAAATGAGTATTTCCACGGGATAGTTACTTCTCGGTTAAAGGATAGTTTTATAGTCGATGCTAAATAAAATAGATACGTTATCTTAAACGATTTCTATCTGACCTACTTGATGGTAAGCACGATTAAAATACACCAAACTTTCATCAGTGCCACCTTGTGATACGGCGTGCTTGATGGCGACTACACGACACATAAAGACGCTATGTGTGCCTACTTCTTGAATATGCTCAATCTCACAATCAAAACTGACCAGCGCATCCTCTAAAACAGGCGCACCTGTCGCTAATTGCGTCCAAGCGCCCTGTTTAAATCGTTCTTCCGAACTTAATTTTGAGGCAAAGGCATTAGATATTGGCTCATGCTGTGCGCCTAGTACATTGACACTCAAGGTTTTATTTTCAAGAAAGTGGGCATGTGAGCGAGAGGTCTGATTCATACAGACCAGCAAGGTAGGCGGTGTGTCTGTGACGCTACATACCGCAGATGCCGTAAACCCATGAATACCAGAGTTACCTTTTGTGGTAACCACATTAACGGCAGTCGTCAATAGCGACATGGCATCTCTAAAGTCGGTGGCTTCAATCATAATTTCAGTCCTAAATTTATCACAGATTATTTTTAAAACGCGCTCAGCTGTAGGCTGGGTTTTTGACCCAGCATTGTATTTTTAAAAATATAGAAGCTGAGTTAAAAACCCAGCCTACAATAATTAAATTTTATAGCTATAAGTTTGTTTAGTAATAACTGAGGCCATTCATGGGCTTAAACAAGCTAGGGCTTGTTAAGAAATGCTAAACGCTTAGCTCTTTGCGAATGATTGCCGCGCCCTCGCTCAACGCTTTCAACTTGCCGCGTGCTACCTCGCGAGGCAAAGGTGCCATGCCGCAATTGGTCGAGGGATAGAGCTTATCGGCATCGACGAATTGTAGAACTTTGCGTAGGGTATCTGCCACTTCTTCAGGGGTTTCAATAGTATTGGTTGCCACATCGATAGCGCCGACCATTACTTTTTTACCGCGAATCAGTTCAATCAAATCCATCGGCACGTGCGAGTTTTGGCACTCAAGCGAGACGATATCAATGCTTGACTGCTGCAATTTTGGAAACGCTTGCTCATATTGACGCCACTCGGAACCCAGTGTTTTTTTCCAGTCATTATTAGCCTTGATGCCATAGCCGTAGCAGATATGCACCGCCGTTTCACACTTTAGACCTTCAATAGCACGCTCTAAAGTGGCAATACCCCAGTCGTTTACGTCATCAAAGAACACATTAAACGCAGGCTCATCGAATTGGATAATATCCACGCCAGCTGCCTCAAGCTCTCTCGCCTCTTGATTCAGAATTTTGGCAAACTCCCACGCCAATTTTTCACGGCTTTTATAATGGCCATCATACAGTGTATCAATCATCGTCATAGGCCCTGGCAGCGCCCATTTGATTGGCTGATCGGTTTGCGCCCGCAAAAACTTAGCGTCGTCTACAAACACTGGCTTTTGACGGCTCACCGCCCCAACGACTGACGGCACACTGGCCTCATAGCGATCACGGATCTTAACGGTTTTACGATTCTCAAAATCGACGCCATCTAGATGCTCAATGAAGGTGGTCACAAAATGCTGGCGGGTCTGCTCGCCATCACTGACGATATCTATCCCTGCATGTCTCTGTTCTTGCAATGTCAAACGTAGTGCATCTTGTTTGGCTTCACTTAACTGCTCCCCTTCTAATGCCCAAGGTGACCAGATTTTCTCAGGTTCTGCCAACCAAGAAGGTTTCGGTAAGCTGCCAGCGGTTGAGGTTGGTAATAATAATTCCATATTGGTTACTCTTTTATATTTTAGTCTTTTAGTTTTTTTTATATGTCTGTTGATAAAGGTCTATTAAGCCGCGCGTTTTTTTACCGCTTCTTTTTGCACAGTCTCACTTGTCACTACATAGTTTGCCGCCCACTCATCAAGAATAGCCTGATATGGTTTAATGAACTCATCTTCGGTAAATTTGCCTTGCGTCACCGCCATCTGGCTGCGCTCCTCGCGGTCATAGACAATTTGAGTCAGTGAATAATCTTGGTATTTCAAACTTGGCTGATATACGTGACCAGCGGTTGAGTTGGCATTATAGATTTCAGGGCGGTAAATCTTTTGAAAAGTCTCCATCGTACTGATAGCACTGATTAGCTCAAGGTCGGTGTAATCACTCAGCAAATCGCCCGCGAAATAAAATGCTAAAGGCGCCACACTACCGGCAGGCATAAAGTAGCGCACTGTTAAGCCCATTTTATGGAAATAGTCATCGGTTAAGGAATACTCATCTTGCTTGTATTCAAGCCCTAGTACAGGATGCTGATTGCCAGTACGCTGATAGACTTTACTACTTGACACACTCAGACAAATCACAGGTTGTTTATCAAAGTTGGTTTGATAGGCCTCTGAGTTCAATAAGTGTTGAAACAGTTTGCCGTGCAAATCACCAAAATCGGCTGCTGGTGGCGATTTTGGGTTTTTCTCAAAATGTTCCGGCAGTACAATGCTAAAGTCATAATCGCGCACATAAGAGGAGAAGCTATTGCCAATCATACCGTCAATACGCTTGTTTTCTTTATGATCCACAATCGTTGTTTTTAAGGTCTCAATGACTGGGAATGTATGACCATTGCCTTCGATATCCAAGTCAGCAGAGATGATATCAACTTCAACGGAATAACGGTCGGCTGTTGGGTTATCCCAATGCGCGAGATCATTAAAACGGTTATTTATCATAGTCAGCGTTTTGCGTAAGTTCTCTTGACGTCTCTCGCCACGCGCCAAATTGGCAAAGTTAGTCGTCAGACGTGTGCTGTCTGCTGGCTGATAGTTTTCATCAAAACGAATGCTCGAGATGGAATATGTAAATTGTTTACTCATGATAATCTCCTACCCTAATCTCATTGACTGAGATAACACCAAATTTTTGTATGTGGTAATCATACCTAAATCAATACATGAATAAAAACGATACAATTTTAATATAAGATGAATATTATTCATGTTAGAAGAGTTGCCACACGATAGAAGAAAACTGATATCAGCAATATCGTCGCGTTTTTAGGATATTTTGACTATATGATGGATACGGCAGCCCTATCTAATGCAAGAGCTAAGTAGGCACCAATAAGGAAGATAGGAAGAGTCTGGCGATAAGTAATGACTCAATAAAAAAACCAAAACTCTATAAGTCTTGGTTTTTCTGCTTACCATGACAAATATACTTCACACGGTTACATAAAAAATCTGCTTCTAAGCCTAGAGCGTGTCCTCAATTCAAACGCTTGTATCTAAATGGACTAAAAATGGCTAAATTTTGCCAAACATTGTCAAATAGCTGATTAATATCTCGATATTATTTGCGCTACTTTCCTCTTTTGACGGCAATTTATCTTATTTTTATGACCATTTTTAAAATGAGGACACGCCCTAGAAATCTACTGCTTTGCCGCCTCAATCTGAATATCCAAATCAACTTTTTCAGTGATACCTAACAAGGTATATTTGCTAATGCCCCACTTGGTTCGATCAAGCGTCGTCTTAAAATCTCCACCGCACACGGATTTTTTTAGTATAAAGCTAAAATAGCAGTTGAATTTGGTTGCTGTTAACGTAATAGGGTTGGTCTTACCATGCATTGTCAGCATGCCATCAACTTTAGTGACCCCGGCGCTGCCTTTTTCATCTGCAAAATGCCACTTAGTAGACTTAAAAGAAGCCAATGGGAACTTTTCAATATCAAAGAAATCTGCACTTTTAAGAGTGTTATCAAATTCTTTGTTGCCAGTATTTAGACTGTTTAGCGGAATAACCAACGAGACATTGCCTAGCTTAGACTCTGGGTCGTACTCTACCTGACCCGTTATATTGTAAAAGCCACCTGTATTGGTAGAAGTACCAAAATGGTCAATCGCAAAGCGGGCATTGGCATGGGTTGGATCGATATTATAGGTGGTAGCTTGACTACTAGTGATACCTAAAGCAAGCAATAGAAGCGCTGCCAGAGGCTTACGATAAGATAAAACGACGGGTGGTAGTGAGAATCGACGCATAACGACATTCCTTTGTAGCGGTCTATGGTAGGTCAATCACGTCCGCTGTGATCAACAACTTTGTCCATATATAATGACGCTAAGACCCTATTTAAGCAATAAATATTGTCTTGCGCCATCATCATGTCATCATTCACGACCTATTAATGCCCTACAATAGGGTATGCCCTAGACCTTTTCCTCCATCGTTGCCTGCTTTTCTTTGCCATGCGGCATTAGCCATTTAGCAAACCAGCCTGACAAATCATCCATCAAGGTATAAACCACTGGAATCACCACTAAGCTTAATAATGTGGAGGTTACCAGACCACCAAGAACAGCAGCTGCCATCGGACGACGGAAAGTAGGATCCGCATCGCCCCAGCCAAACACCAATGGCAACATGCCAGCACCCATCGCAATAGTGGTCATAATGATAGGACGCGCGCGCTTATGACAGGCATCAATAATTGCCTCAAAACGTGCCATGCCACGACGCTGTGCAATCAGCGCATAATCGACCAGCAAGATAGAGTTCTTGGTAGCGATACCCATTAGCATGATAAAGCCAATCATCGATGGCATAGACAGACTACTATTGGTAATCACCAAGCCGACGAAGGCACCACCAATAGACAAAGGCAATGCCATCAGAATGGTGAAAGGTTGTAGCAGACGTCCAAATAACAGAATAAGCACGCCTAAGATACAGACCACACCGACAGACATAGCGATAATAAAGCCGCTGAATAACTCGGCCATGTTTTCTGCCTGACCTTGATCAATGACAGTAATTGACGATGGTAGTTGCTGCATCGTCGGTGTACTTTTGACCGCTTGCACCAAATCACCCAGCTCGCCACTGGCAGGCTGGACAGTAATCGTAATAGCGCGCTCTCTATCAAGCCTATTAATCTGAGCAGGTCCTGTGCCAAAGTTTAGCGACGCAACCTCACCGACCCGCACCCCTTGACCTGCAGGCTGGGTATTCGGCACATACAAACCCTCTAGTTGGCTGACATTTTGCTTGGCAATATCTGGCAAGCGCACCACGATAGGTATCTGCCGCGTGTCTAAGTTCAGCTTGGATAAACGCTGCTCATAGTCACCAACGGTCGCTATACGTAACGTGGTAGCGATATCTTGGGTGGTCACCCCTTTATCAGCCATCGCCAATCGGTTCGGCGTCACTGTCAGCTCCTGACGCGGCAAACTGCGGTCGCTGGTCACTGATCCAGCACTCGGTAACGCACGGATATCTGACATGATCTGCTGGACGGTCTGTTCTAATACTTCTGGATTGGTACTGGTTAAAGAAAAATTATATCCTGTCTCACCGCCGCTCGATAGACCGACCGTAAAACGAGCACCCGGTACTTCTGCCAACATATTACTAATTTTTCGTTCAATCTCTTGTTTAGAGATACGCTCTGCTCGCGGCGCTAGCACAATATCCAAGCCAGCGATGTTTTCTGCTTTACCCCCGCTTGAAGCGGAATCCATCTCCTGCTGCGCTTCCCCCACTGAGGTAAAGATATTGGTCACTTCAGGCATGGCTAAAATACGCGCACTGGCCAGTGCGGCAACGCGCTCAGTATCCTCTAAGGCCACATCAGGCGTAAGCTCAATTGCCACACGCGTTTGGTTAATATCGTTATCGGGAATAAAAGACGTCGGTAGCAGTTTTACCAATGCCAGCGAGGCCACAAACAAGACCAAGGTTGCGCCCATCGTGAGCCAGCGATGCTGCAACGTCCATGAGACTATCTTGAGATACCACGTCATCATTTTGCTTTGTTTTTCGACGTACTTTTTTTCTGGTCGTAGGATATAGGCCGCCATCATGGGCGTGATCAAACGCGCCACCATTAATGAGGCAAAAATTGATAAGGCGGCCGTCCAACCAAACTGACGAAAGAACTGACCGACAATACCACCCATAAAAGCGGTGGGCAAAAATACTGCAATTAGGGTAAAAGTCGTGGCGACTACTGCCAACCCAATCTCATCGGCGGCTTCCATCGCCGCCTCATAAGGCGTCTTACCCATACGCAGATGGCGAATGATGTTTTCGACCTCAACGATGGCATCATCGACCAGTACGCCAATGACCAGTGACAGTGCTAACAGGGAGATAATATTGAGACTAAAGCCAAACAGATACATGCCTAAAAAAGTAGGAATGACGGATAGCGGCAACGCCACTGCCGCTACGATGGTGGCACGAATATTCTTTAAAAACAGGAATACCACTACTACGGCGAGCAAACCGCCTTCAATGAGCATACGTAGTGAGGCTTGATAGTCTTCTGCAATGGGAGTGGCCCGGTCATAGACTTTTTCAATATTGATATTGCCGACGTCTGCGGACAGCTTGGCAAGCTCTGCATCGACCAGCTCCATCACTTCAACTTCACTGGCGCCGCGTGAGCGCGTAATATTAAACGCCACCACCGTTTGTCCATCGAGTTTGGCAATAGAGCTTGGATCAGCCGCGCCATCAGTGATTTGTGCCATACGCCCAAGCGCTTGGGTGCCACCTGTTGGTACAGCTACTTGCAGATCATTCAGCTCACCTGCGCGCTCGACCGCACCCAACACCCGAATGGTTTGCGTGGTTGTGCCCACTTCCGCTTCACCACCTGAGCTGTCTTGTTGAATACCCGCTATTTGTTGCGACAGCTGAGTAATAGAATACTTTAGCCCACTCAAAGCGATAGGATCCGCCGCGACGGTAATCTCACGCTGTAAACCACCGATCCGGCTTACCGTACTGACGCCCGGAATGTCAGAGAGACGCTTGGTAACGGTATCATCCACGAACCAAGAGAGGTCTTCTACATTCATGTTATCAGCAGCCACCGAATAGGTGACGACTGGGAATCCGGCAGTTGAGACCTTCGTAATGATAGGATCATTGGCCGCTGCTGGTAGGTCGCCCTGCACTTCACCGACCGCTGAACGCACATCGTCGACCGCTTCTTGGATATCTTTTTCTAAGACAAACTCAGTGACCATCGTGGCCGCCCCAGTTTGTAGCGTCGTCCGAATATGCTTGACACCTTCAATACTAGTGAGCTTATTTTCTATCTTTTTGGCAATATCGTTTTCGAGCTGCGACGGTGCGGCACCCGGCAAAGTCACCGTGACCACGACCGCTGGCAAATCAATATCTGGAAACTGCTGCACCTTCATTTGCATAAAGCCGTAGAGACCGCCCAAAGTCAGCAGCACAAACAGCAAAATAGCCACTAAAGGGTTTTTAATCGAGTAAGCTGATACGTTTAAACTCATGAGCGCGCCTGCGTAGCTGTGTTAGTAGCGGCTTTATTCGCGGTGGTAGCATCCGTTTGCTTGCCTGTTTTGTCATTGATTTGGTTCAGCCCATCAACGATACGCACTAAATCCCCATCATTCAAAAAGCTACCACCTTGCTTAACAATCTGACTGTCAGCCGCTAACGGCTCGGCGACTGCCACATTATCACCGAGGCGCTCGCCCAACGTCACTCTTTGTTGTTTGACACGGCCCATGGTTTTGCCGTCTTTCGTCATAACGTTGGTGATTAGCATCACATAGTCATAGCCATCGTTGCTCACGATCGCACTATTGGGTACGGTTTGAGTGCTCGCACTACCTAACAAGAACTCGCCCGTTTGATACATGCCCGCGCGTACTTTTGAGTTTGGCGCAAGGCTAGCATAAATGGTGATTTGGCGATTATCATCGGCCGTTGGCGCAATACGATTAACTTTACCCATGACCGAATCGCCGGCTGGCAAGCTGACGCGCACTGGCGTACCGACACTGACTTCGCCTAGCAGCTTAGGATCGATATCCGCACGCCACTCTAAAATACCGCCTTTAATAATGGTAAATAATGGCTCGCCTCCAGCAACGCCTCCAGCAACGCCTCCAGCAACCATACCGACTTCCGCCATTTTTTCACTGATAACACCGCTGACTGGCGCGAGCACATTGGCGTTCTTCACACTCAAGCGTTGGGTACTAAGACGCGCTTTCGACGCTTGCAAGGCCGCCTCTGCCTGTAGCTTTGAGGTACGATAGCGATCCGCTTCTTGCCTACTAATGGCATCAATCTCAATCAGCGGTAGGACACGAGCGGCATCGGCAGTTGCATTGGCAAGCGTTGCTTCGGCTTCGGCAACATCGGCTTCTGCCTGCAAGACTTGCTGCCGCATGGCATCAGTATCAAATATCGCCAGGACTTGCCCCGCTTTGACCCGATCGCCTTCTTCAACCAACACCTGCTCGATAGCCACACCATTTACTTTAGGGCTGACATTAGCGACATCTTTGGCACTGATGGTGCCGTCAGCGCTTAAGGTATTGCCAATACTGTCTTGGCTTGGCATCACCGTTTCGACCGAAAGCACTGCCTGTTGATTGCTACTCTCTTTTGGGACAGCATTTGCGCTTTGTGCCTTGTTAGCCGCTGATGAATCAACACTCGCATCTTTATCGCCGCCCCAATACTTACCGACCAAAACCCCAATCACAAGGACTACGGCTAATACTGGCAATAACCACCAAGGATATTTCGATGATGATTTGGGCGCACGTGCGTCCGCTTGGCGGTAAGGTGGTAGCTCAGACTCAACTGGCAGCTTGTTGTCTTCAACATCGCTCATGATAACTCTCTGTCAATACAGGCAATTAGAAAGGGTATAAAGTTAGAAAAATTATAGCTAAAAAAGGGGCTATTTATGATTACAATAGTCTATAAATTTATTGAGGATAGCATATATTAAGTCATCATCTTATTTTTATATATCGTGTTTTAGCTTCGTAAGTCTGCTTCTATTAATAAAGGACGGGCGTAAAACTGGCAAAGCGAAGCGGATAAAAATGATAACTAAGTAAAACGACTGCTTGATAAATTTGTCTAAATCAAACTTCTTTTTAACTTTTAAAAAGCACAACGCACATCCCTAAGAATGTGCGCTATATTTATCAAGATGCTACTAACTTAATGTTTCTTAACTCGTTTATTAAAAGCGATAGCCAACGCCAAGATAGGTAATATACGGATCGATATCAAGGTTGGTTTTCGCTCGAATCAACTCTTCACCACTATCGTTTTGAACGGTGATGGTCGTATCACTATCGAGTTTTGCATAGGATACAGATCCAACGCCAAACCATTTGTCATTAAAGTCATAAGTCGCGCCAAGCGTCACGATAGGTGCAAAGGCGCTGTCTGCTTCAACATCTACGCTCATGCCCTGACCCGATTTTACATTTTCTAATGCAGCGCCCGCTTTCCCATCCTTAATATTTTGGATTTGATGACCAGCCATTTCTAAATCGTTACGAATACCGTCATTGAGCTCGATATCATTAAAATAAGCATACATCACCCCTGCGCCGACATAGGGGCGAAATTTATTGACCCCAGATTTGCCAAATTGATATTGCACCCCAGCTGCTGGCAGCCACGCGCGAGCGCTTGAAGATACCCCGCCGCCTTGGGTTAAATCAGTAATGGGAATATTTTTTGAAATATCAAAATCGCCCAATAATCCGCCTGCAATACCGCTAGGACTGACTTTGCCCGAGAGCGGTGCATATACTTGCCCTTGCCCTAAAATATCAACTTTGGGCGGTATACCGGCTTTGACCTCAATCGACCAATGATCATTCATATAATAGTTAAATAACAGACCAAACGTATCGACATCATCGGCCTCAAGACCCGTACCAGCACTGGTCCAGCTCTCTAAGCCATTAACGTTGACTGTGCCCGATGCACCCAACTCTCCTAGATCCGTATCAGCTGGCAAAATACCTAACAGCCCATTTACGGCTCTTAATGTGCCGGAATCTTGATCAGGGTCGATGACTTCTCGAACCGTTGAGATACGTACACTACCATTTTCTAACGTCCTGTTAGAAGCTATCAAAGCAACGACTATAGTATTATTTGGCCACTTTTCGTTCTAACTAAAACGCCAAAACAGCCACATACTAGCAAACCAGCACGGTCACAAGTAGTGATGCAGCAACATAAACTGCCATAGTAGTGAACATATATCAACCGAAATTATCGAACAAATAAGTCAATATTAGTTTATTAAGATATTTGAGCGCGAATATTTGAGCGCAAGCTATCGCAATACAGATAAACTATAAACAATTGATTATAATCATATTTTATATTCATAAATTGATATTAGCTAATAAATATAAACAGTAATAAAACATAACTTTATAAATTATTCGATAATAGTATGGTTGGCTCAAGATAATTCAGGTAAAAGGAAGACGAGTGAAAGTAAGACAAGTAGTAAACTTAATGAGTCTAATTTATATAGGATTGACTATACGGATAAAAAACCTGCTATGCATTGGTGTAACGGCTGGCTTCTGGCATCCAGCGATGGATAAGCTGACTGACATCTGCTTTACGTGCAGGATCAGCAATTAAGTGTTTGGCAAGGTGCTGGGCAATGGCAAATAATTGCGCATCACGAATCAGATCGGCCAAATAATAACCGACATTGCCCGTTTGACGTTTACCCAGCAGCTCACCCGGCCCGCGCAGCTCTAAGTCTTTTTGGGCAATGACAAAGCCATCGGTACTGTCGCGCAATACATTTAAGCGCTCCGTGCCTGTTTCTGACAACGGCTTTTGGTATAACAACACACAGTAGCTTTTGGTCGAACCACGCCCGACGCGTCCACGCAATTGATGTAGCTGTGACAACCCTAAACGTTCGGCATTTTCAATGACCATGAGCGACGCATTCGGCACATCGACGCCAACCTCGATGACCGTTGTGGCAATGAGCAGATCAAGATTTCCGGATTTGAATGCTTGCATGATGGCTTGTTTGTCAGCGGACTTCATCTTGCCATGGACGAGACCAATGCGAATATTTAAGCGCTCATTTAGGTCTTCATAAGTGGCTTCCGCCGCTTGCGCATCCAGCACACTAGATTCTTCTACTAATGAGCAGACCCAATAGGCCTGCCTGCCCGCCTCACAATTAATCGCAATACGCTCAATCACCTCATCGCGGCGATTACGGTCAATGGTCACTGTCGTAATTGGTGTACGACCGGGTGGCAACTCATCAATGATAGAGGTATCCATATCACCATAGACGCTCATCGCGAGCGTACGCGGAATGGGCGTTGCCGTCATAATCAGCTGATGCGGCGTGCTATTGGCTACGCCTTTATTGGTCAAGGCCATACGCTGCTCAACGCCAAAACGATGCTGCTCATCGATAATGACCAAGCCCAACTTGGCAAACTGTACTGTTTCTTGAAACAACGCATGAGTCCCAACCACTATTTGCACCGTATTCTCACTCACCGCCTCTAATGCTTCGCGGCGCTGCTTCGCGGTTTGTTTGCCAGCCAACCAGCCGACCCCAACACCTAAGGGTTCAAACCAGTTTTTAAAATTGACCAAATGCTGCTCTGCTAAAATCTCTGTGGGTGCCATAACCGCCACTTGCCAGCCACTGTCGAGCGCATAGCCTGCCGCACCTGCCGCGACCAACGTTTTACCAGCGCCCACATCGCCTTGTACCAGTCGCAACATCGGAATAGAAGTCGCCATATCAGCTGTGATGTCTTTCATCACCCGTTGCTGTGCGCCTGTTAAATCAAAGGGTAAAGCGGCAAACAACTTATCCGCAAGCGGGCTTTGAGCGGCACATTTAGGTGCTTTATGCTGATGTAATTGCTGACGTCGATATAACAAACTGAGTTGATGCGCGGTTAACTCTTCAATGATTAATCGCTGGCATGCCGCATGAGTACGAGCACTTAATTGAGTGAGCAGCTGATATTGCCGACCAGCATCGGTATAAGTGGGCGGCGTGTGCAATAACACTAAGGCTTCAAATATCGTCAGGTTATAGACATTACTATTGGCAATACTAGCAGCGGCTGTATGGGGTTCATTATTTGCACTATAAGTAGAAGGGCTGGTTTTATTGACACTATTATTAATCGAATTGTCAGGCACACTGCGGGCAAGCGTTGAAAAAATATCGTCCGGAAAATCATCTTCTACAATTGCTGATTTAGTAGGCTCAAAGGGCGCTAACGGTAAATCAGCGACCACGGCAAAATCCTCATTGGTAAACAGCGTCATCGGTAGACCTTGACTGCGCACAGTTTGTAGCGCCAACTTAATCAAAGTACGCAATTTATTCTGATGCAAGCCTTTGACACTAGGATAAATGGGCTGCAACCCAGTATTGGTCATGGCGCTGCTATCAGTAATGATTTGATACTCGGGATGATGCATCTGCTTACCATAACGGCTGACTTTTACTTCGCCGAACAATTGCAATTGCGTGCCCAAACTCATGGTCTGCGCCAGACCTCGATAGACTTTAAAAAACCGTAAAGATATCGTCCCAGTGTCATCATCTACAATCACGGTCATGCCACTGCGCTTGACATCGACGTGTACCACGCGCCCAGTGATTAACGCTGCTTGTCCATGCCCCACGTCTGCTATCGATACCAGTCGGCTACGGTCTTCATAATCTCGTGGCAGGTGCAGTAGCAAATCAAAGATTCGCACAATACTCAACTGTGCCAGTTGCTCGGCAACCTTGGAGCCAACACCTGCCAGCGCCGTCACTGGCATATCGAGTGCCGACATAGGCTGCTCAGATCTCCAATGCTCGGCTGACTGAGTTGAGGAAGGTGATGAGGCGTGACTAACCGATATGGGCATCAAAAATCCTAACGATATTGGTTTTACATTGCGTAAGTGCAAAATAGTTTATTAGGCACTCTGATACTACTTACGACCTATAAAAGCGATGATAATCAACTGGCTATAAAAATACTGAGTCAGACTCATTATAACTGACAATATGATTGATTATGCTAAGCTATTTAGTAATACTGCGTCTAGATGCTGTGATGCTTTGTGGAGACATACATCCAATCTATCCTTTATGGATTAGCAACTTTACCGATAAGAAACTTTATCGATAAATAGCTTGCTTGATAAATAAATGTCTCAAGAATTAAACGTATAAACAATCAACCAATGCCCTAACTTATGATGATTTTATAAGGTCTTTTTTATGTTTGCGCCCACTTTACTGCCTCAATCTTATCATCATTTGCTATTCCTGCGTATCATTGTGCTTGCCATATTGTCCCTAAGTATCAACGCTTGTAGCACGCTGACACCGCCACCAACATCAGTAGCACCCATAGCAGATGCACCAAAAGTTGCATTAGTATTGGGCGGCGGCGGTGCCAAAGGTTTTGCGCATGTTGGCGTAATTAAGGCGTTAGAAGCAAACGGCATCAAACCAACTTTGGTCGTTGGCACTAGCGTCGGCAGCTTGGTTGGTAGTCTATATGCTAGCGGTTACACGCCAGCACAGCTTGAGCGCTTGGCATTGACCACCACTGATAGCGAATTGACGGACTTTACCTTATCCAACCAAGGCTTTATAGAAGGTATCAAACTCAAAAACTTTATTAATACCAAAGTTGGCGGACGCCCTATAGAGTCTTTTCCCATACACTTCGCTGCGGTCGCGGCTGAGAAGCACACACTAAAAAAAGCGGTCTTTAGCACGGGAGATGCTGGACTTGCCGTTCAAGCGTCTTGTAGCGTGCCCAATATTTTTATTGCCCCGCGTATTCCCGAAAAAGTTGGCAAAAAATATATTGATGGCGGTGTGGTCAGCTTAGTGCCTGTCGATAGCGCGCGTGATTTGGGGGCAGATATCATCATCGCTGTCGACGTGACAGTGCCTACTAGCAAAAAGAACGTAACGAACAATCTTTTACCTGCTATCACCTCATTGAGTGGCTTTTGGGCATTACTTGAAGACAATCTGTCCTCTAATGTAGCACCTAATACCACTTCCAACGTTGCTTATGCAGACGCCAAACACAGCGCATCGATACGCAATGAACGCGGGCGCGCTGACATCGTCATTACCCCTGATGTCGGTCATATCAGCTCATTAGATACCAGTCAACGTAGTGCCCTTATTACGGCTGGCGCGCAAGCCACCACACCACAAATCAATGCAATTAAGCAATTAATTAAAGCAAAATCGCAGAGTAAATATGCGACTCTATAGCGATATATAATCAAAATACCCTAAAAACGCCACGGTATTGCTGATATCAATTTTTTGTCGTCTCTGTCTGCGCAGGTACATTACAGCAAAGAAAATTGATATCAGCAGTGCGTAATGTCTCGATATTATCTGCGCTATTTTCCTTGTATGACTGCAATTGACCTCACTTTTATCACCATTTTTAAAATGAGGACACGCCCTAGAATTTCAGCCATTAAAAAAGCACCGCAGTCATAAATCGTGGTGCTTTTTACTGTTAGCTAGATCAATTCTGCTTAAACAGACGGCATCAATTAATAAGCAAATTTATTTAACGCGGGCGCGATATTTCACTGCCACGGTGTCATTAAGGCCAACCCCTTCGATATCCCAGCGTACCGATTTATAGTATTTCAATGGGATTTCTTGCAGTTGGTTGTCTACTTTGCCACGTAGCGGCATACGGGCGAAAGTATTGCCATCGGTGCTACCATAGGGAAAGTCAGGAGAGACCGCGCGCAATAGTTCTACTTGCTCAGGGATACTCATGGTGACCGTCATTTTACGGACGCGATCAGCATTGGTATTGGTAAAATACCCTTGATACTCTAAGACATTGCCTGACTGCAAACGAGTATTGGCATTAACCGGCACCAAGACCTCTTGACCATTGGCATCAACACTAATCAGCGAGGCGGTAATTTTGCTATTAACGGCTTGCACGGTAGAGTTACCGCTATTGGTGCTTGCTTGATTGCTGTTGGACTGCACAGCAACTGAAGTATCGATCGCTTGCTCTGGGGTCGGCAGCATCGCTGATGCTTGGGTGACCGCCATGACACCGACGAGCGTACCGGCTATCACGTGAAACAAGCGGTGGCCGCTAAAAGCGCTAAAAGGATTGGCAAGATGGTTACTTTTTTTCATGACTTTCATTATCCCTAGTTAATATATCGGTAAAACGCAGCTGGCAAAACCTGACTGTCTGGTTAATGCATTTTCAATGCTTTTTAAACTCTGACACTTATCGCTTTAACTTTTTAATTTTCTCGCGGTTTGGATAGACGAGACTTTATATGAGCAATACACTTAATGACGACATCTCAGATTATGAGCAGGCTATCATCATATACGCTCCATGCTAGTAACGTTCATTTTTATTGATTATCTGCGTTAGCCGTCTGTAAAGCAATAGCGATTAGCATAGCAAAAAGCGTTTGTAGGTACACTAACCGCGTGTTGAGGTTGTGTATATCGTCAATCTACTATAAAGATTGATTAACGCTATTGAAATAAAAGATAGCTCATAACGGCGTTTTTTGCTATGGTAATTCTTTAGCGACAGGTATCTTTTGTCACGCCCCTTTTCTTATTCTGACTACTATTGCTCCTATTATGACTACTAGCGCCATGCCACAGATTAATCCTGAATACGTTCATTGGTTCCGCAACTCTGCCCCCTACATTAATACCCATCGCGGTAAGACTTTCGTGATTATGTTTGGTGGTGAAGCGGTCAATCATTCGAATTTCAGCACGCTTATTCATGACTTTGCCTTGTTACATAGCTTGGGTATCAAGCTAGTCTTGGTACATGGAGCACGACCGCAGATCGAAAAGAACCTGCAAGGGACTGATATCACCTCGCCGTTGCATGAAGACATTCGAGTGACGCCGCGTGTGGCGATGCCTTCTATCTTACAAGCCGTTGGTGCCATCCGCTTACAGATAGAAGCACAGCTGTCGATGGGACTGGCCAACTCACCCATGTATGGCTCGCGCATCGATGCCGTTTCGGGCAATTTTGTCACTGCTCGTCCCTATGGCATTCGTAATGGTGTCGATTATCAGATGACCGGTGAAGTGCGCTCTATCGACGTTGAGGCGATTAAAAATAACCTACTCCACGATCATATTGTGATTTTAGGCTCAATGGGTTATTCGGCGACAGGTGAAGTCTTTAATTTACTCGCCGAAGATGTAGCATTGAGCGCTGCGGTGGCACTTGGCGCGGACAAGCTTATATTTTTGGGTGAAGAAGCCGGCATCAATGACGATGACCGCTTGCTACGCGAGATGATTCCAAACGAAGTCGATCGCTTCTTACGGGATCGGGACTTAAACTGTGAGATTAACTACTTTTTAAATTGCGCCAGTAACGCTTGTCGCCAAGGTGTCCATCGCACCCATATTATCTCTTACGCCAAAGATGGCGCGCTATTGGAAGAGCTATTCACCCGTGATGGCTCTGGTACGCTCATTAGCCACGACCCTTATGAAGAGATTCGCCGCGCAGATATCGACGATGTCGTGGGACTTATTGAGCTGTTATCGCCATTAGAAGAACAAGGCATCTTAGTCAGCCGCTCGCGCGAACGCTTAGAGCAAGAGATTGATCATTATAGTGTCATTGAGCGTGATGGTATGATTTTGGGCTGTGCAGCGCTCTATCCATTAGATGCGGATGCTGCAGAAGTGGCTTGTGTCGCGGTTCATCCTGAATATCGTAGCGGTAGCCGCGGTGCTGACTTGCTGGCATTTTTAGAGCAGCAAGCACGCAGCCATGGTCTGCATAAGTTATTTGTTCTGACGACTCGTACCGCGCATTGGTTCGTTGAGCAAGGCTTTGCGGAAGTTGAGGCAAGCGCTTTACCAGAAGCGCGCCGTAAAAAATATAATAACGGTCGTAACTCTAAAGTGTTCCAAAAAACGCTATAGCACCAAAATCTCTATAGTCAGCGCCTAGGTTAAGTCGTTAAAAGCTCACTTAATTACCGCACACGAAAAAGCCCTCATAATAGTTATGAGGGCTTTCTTATTTCTTATAACCACTATAGGTTAAAAGTCTAATAACGCATTATTTTACTTTTAACAGCTCAACCGTAAAGATCAATGTGCTGTTAGGCTCGATACCTGAGTTGCCCGCTTCGCCATAAGCGATGTCTGATGGGATATAAAACTCATATTTGCCGCCCTCTTTCATCAACTGTAGACCTTCGGTCCAGCCAGCGATGACTTGATTCAGTGGGAACTCAATTGGCTCACCACGCTCATAAGAGCTGTCAAATACCGTACCGTCAATCAATTTGCCTTCGTAGTTTACTTCGACCACGTCAGTTGCTTTTGGTGATTTACCAGTACCTGGGGTGATGACTTTATATTGTAAGCCAGAAGCCGTCTCTTTTACGCCTTCTTTTTTCGCGTTTGCCGCTAAGAATGCTTCACCAGCAGCTTTATTGTCAGTCGCTTTGCTTTCCATATCTTTGACAAACTTCGCTTCTTGCTCTTTTTGATAGGTCATCAATACTTCTTGCATTTGCTCTTGCGTCAATGCGGAATCATTGCCTTCATAACCATCACGGAAGCCTTTTTCAAAGGTATCAAGATTTAGATCACCGACCGCTTCTTTGTTACCTTCAGCCATCATATAGCCCAAGCTATAACCTACTTTTTCATTGGCTGGGCTTTTTTCAGTGACTGAAACGCTTTGGGTAGAAGTTTCTTGATTACCATTATTAGTACTACAACCGGTAACTAATAACATAGCACTAGCAAGTGCACTAACGCTTAAAGTGGTGATTTTTTTCATATATTACTCTCAAATTGTAAGAATAGTGGCGAGATGTCACATATTTCTATAATAACAAATCTTAGTTTTAGGAGCCACGGTTAGGATAAAATTATCGGGCTAATGTACAGTCTGTGTTAAAATTTATCATAAAAATAACAAGTTATCACACAAATATAGTAACAGGTTAAGCTTTCTGTCTTTAAATCTATCAATACATCAGCTAAGCTAAATTAGTTAAGGTGATAAGTAACTGAACGTAAGTTTTACTAATATATGTTTAGGTATCGGTAGCAGCGCTGCGCAGTACAAATGTATCATCAGCGCAAGCCTATGTTTACCATAATAGTATTACTGATTCAGTCATTATAATATCCCTGTATAACTTAAATTAAAAATACTATTTATAATTACCATCTATATGGTTTTGCTGAATAATAACGGTGCTGGGTACATGACAATTGTGCCAGCTATTCTTGTTATTTTGTGGCTCATGTATGATGATTAAAGGAGGATAAGATGAATCCAATGTTTACATCTTTTAACGGTTATCTTGGTGGGCCCATCGGCTCTATCATTGGCGCGATTTTGATATTTATTATTGGCTGGCTCGTGGCACTAGGTATCGCGGCGTTGGTACGTGGTGTGTTGTCTAAAGTGAACCTTAACCAACGCATGAACTCTTCCACTGGTAAAACCTACGATCTAGAGGGTATTATCTCTAAGATTGTTTTTTGGTTTATCTTTATCATCGCAATTTCAGGGGCTCTTAGCCAATTGAACTTGAACTCTATTTCGGCACCATTTGCAAACATGGTCAACCAAGTATTGGCCTTTATCCCTAACCTTATCGGTGCTATCGCCCTTGGTGTGATTGGTTGGGTAGTGGCAACTGTTGCCCGCACAGCGATCAATGCTGCATTGGCCAAAACATCAATGGATGAGCGTTTAAGTGCACAAGCTGGCGTCAAACCAATGAGCAGCACAATTGCTGATATGGTTTATTGGTTCATCTTATTGGTTGTTCTAACCATGGTATTGGGTCAATTAGAGCTTGATGGTCTATTTGCACCATTGACTAATATGGTTGATAAAATCTTCAGCTTTATTCCGAACATCTTAATTGCTGGTGTTGTGTTTGTCGTTGGTTATATCATTGCTAAAGTAGTACGCGGCATTGTGACCAACCTTGTTTCTACTTTTGATGTGCAAAAACTGGCAACAAAAGCAGGTTTAAGCGAACAAAACAGCCTACCTAATATTGCGGGTTCATTAGCCTTTTTAGTTGTGATTATCCCAACGATTATCGCAGCATTAAATGCGTTAAAAATCGAAGTGATTGCTCGTCCTGCGACGAACATGCTGAACAAAATCATGGAAGCGTTGCCAAATATCTTTATGGCAGTTGCTATCCTCGTTGTGACTTTCTACGTGGTACGTATGGTCGCTAACATCATCAAAGGCTTGATCGAAAACACTCAGATCAACCAATTGCCTGCCAAAGTTGGCTTGCAAGAAACGATGGGCGATAAGAAAGTTTCAGACCTTGTTAGCTATGCGATCATCTTCTTTGCGATGTTATTCGCTTCTATCGCTGCCGCTGATTTATTGGGTTTTGAGCCTATCTCAGCTATCATCGCGATGTTTATTGCTTTCGGTGCCAACATCATCTTGGGCGCGATTATCCTATTCATCGGTTTTTGGCTTGCCAATATCATTGCTGGTGTCGTTGAGCGCTCTGAGCAAGGCTCACAGTTCTTAGCAAACATCGTACGTGTATTAATCATGGGTTTGGTACTAGCCATGGGTCTAAAAGCGATGGGTATTGCTGACTCTATTGTGAACTTAGCATTTGGTCTAACACTAGGTGCCGTTGCGGTTGCCTTTGCTCTATCATTCGGTCTTGGTGGTCAAGAAGCAGCAGCACGTTTCCTCCGCAAGATGCAGGATAAAATGGACAAAGAGCGTACTGAAGCAAAAGCGAAGTCTGCTTTGACGCCTAATTCATCGACGCAAGACAAAGTTGCTGATTCAGTTCGTGAGAATACGCCGAGTGCACCAACTACCTCGGCAACTAACTTACGTACAGATACAGTCGATACCACAAAACTTGGTACTGACCCTGTAAATACTACTGATGTTGGAACGACTAGAACTCCTGGAATTCAGACAGATAATGATTTATTACCTGGTAGTGGTCTTATCGACAACACTAATAAATAAGTCTTTATGACAGTATAATTTTGCATGAAAAAAGACAGCTTAGGCTGTCTTTTTTTGTGGGTATAATCAAAACATCCTAAGAACGCGACGGTATTGCTGATGTATCAATATTACTTTCCATTGACTATATTGGTTCGTGTTGGTTATTTCAATAGTTATATAGATGTAGTCAATTCGACATAAAACCGATACGCTAATATTACCAGCAGCACTGTATTTTTTTATAGTGATTCAACTATACTTTTTAAGATTGAACGCCTACGCATTTACCTAATTACCAAGGCGTGCCACTATTTATGGTTTATCTTTGCGGGCTGGAATAGAAAGGTTGAGACGAACTTGAGGCAAATCGTTTGCTTGCTGCGTCAATTTCTTGCTCGTAGGCTGCTCAGTACCTTGTTGTTTAAGGCGCTGTATTTGCTTGGTAAGTTGACGCTCGCGCTGGGTCATACTATTCATAGGTTGAATCCACAGATCGATATCTATAAAGGTCTCGCCTGCCTCAGAGATAAAGTCTATACCAAGTACAATGACGTGATGCAGCTCAGCCATCGGTAGCCGCGTGGCAACATCTTGCGCAATCTGCTGTAAGTTTGGCTGAATAGCCGCCTTACTATTCTGCCCCTGCCCATCTTGACCATAGAATATCAGCACATAATGCCGACCGAGATTTTCATACGAATGCTGATGTACTACATAGCCAGTTTTTTGCAACGCCTGCTGTTGTTTTGGGTGTCTATATAAAGTGCGGATAAGCTCATGCCGCGAAAACAAAGACTCATCTAAGAGTTGCTGCTGCCAAACAGAAAATGAGGGTGTTATTGACTCTTTATCTGCCTTAGCTTTTAGCTCTGCACTGACCGTATGAATCATCTGCGCACTAAGCTGCGACCAAAGTGTCGCGGCCTGCGCCATATGTTTCTCATACATCGGTGCCGTTTTGCTTTGATTCTTTTGCGCTAGGCTCATGGCTATCAATGCAGAATTGGGCGCTTGCTGAATACCGTACTTGATAAGCGCGTTATCGACCGTGATAGCGTGGTTAAATAAAGATACACTGCTTAAAAACTGCCTGATAATTCTTTCTTCGGACTCAAAGCTCGCGATGTGACTAGATACCGACTGCTGTAGCTGCTCTAGATGATATCCCAAAAACCGCCATAGCTCGCATGGTGTCTGCAACGCTAGCATTATCGAACACCAATCATGCCAGCTGAATATTTGAAGTTGCTGACCACTGTCACTTATATCAACGACTAAATCTTCCATAAAGTAGCGTGCAGCAAATTCATGCGTCACACGCTTTACTAAATCACTCGACCGACGATTGTTTTCAATATTAATTTTACTATCACTGTTATTGTCACTATCATTGTTGTCACTACTTTTAGCATACTCGCCGAACTGGATATCGACGATCAATACGTCATAGCTGAGCAGCTGAGCGTCTTTACTTTGAGAGGTGTAACTCTTATGCCATGCCAGCGCTGCTTTGACTGCTGCCATCCGCACTGACTCAATCTTAGCCAAGCTCGTCTCAGAAGGCAGAGTTACCGTGAGCGTTAATAGTTGGAGCTTACCTAATGGCAATCGATAGTGATACTGCCGAGCCTCATAACGCGCCTCTATGGTTTGGAGATTAGGTAAAACAATCTCTGACGCAGCTGCTTGCAGATAACAAACCAATTCATCAGCTAAATAACCCAATTCAGATGTGGCAGTAGTCGAATTTAACACAGTTCCAACCTTTTATTATCAATTGAATATAACGCATCCCATAATGCCACTGAGAACGATAATGCCCTTCTTGCAAGGATAATAAGCATTCTTCGCTAAAGAAAAACTAAACTATAGTCAAAATATCCTAAAAACGCGACCTTATTGCTGATATCAATTTTTTATAGCCTCTGTCAGCGTAGACACAGCAAGCAAGAAAAATGGATATCAACAGTGCGTGAGGTATCAATATTACTTTTCACTGACTATACATAAGTGCAATTATACAAAGTCGCTTTCAAAGCAATGACTTGTTATGATGACATAAAAGCAGCAAAGCTGATGCATCGATTTATAACTCACCCACCACTTAGGGTTTGCTTACTCATTTTTTATGTAGTGACTATTATCTGCATATGATAACAAGGACTGAACATCATGAAACGTTTTAAAGAAAAAACCGTCATCGTCACAGGGGCCGGCTCAGGTATCGGTCGCGCAACTGCCATTCGTTTTGCTCAAGAAGGCGCTAGCGTCGTTTTAGTAGGACGTACAGCTGACAGTTTGGCAGAAACCGCTAAGGAGTTTCCGACAGATCGCACTTGGATTCATACCGATAATTATATGACCATTACCTGTGATATTAGTGTGCAGAGCCAAGTACAAGAAATGATTAAAAGAGCCATCGATAAGTTTGAAAAAATCGATGTTTTGGTCAACAATGCGGGCAAAGCCACTCAAGGTAAAATTACTGAGCTAACGGCTGAAGACTGGAAGTCAGCGATTGATGTGAATTTAAATGGTACTTTTTACGTCTGTCAGGCAGCCATGCCGCACTTGATAGCAACCAAAGGTAATATCGTCAATGTCTCATCATTGTCAGGGGTCGGCGGTGATTGGAATATGGCAGCTTACAATGCCGCCAAAGCTGGCGTTAGCAATCTAACACGGACGCTGGCTTTAGATCATGGTCCTGATGGGGTACGTGTCAACGCGGTTAATCCGAGCGTGACTAAGACAAACATGACCAGTGCCATTCAAGATAATGATGCCAAGACCGATAAATTCTTAGATCGTTGTCCACTTGGTCGTTTGGCCACGCCAGAGGACATTGCCGCTGCCATTACTTTTTTGGCAAGTGACGATGCGTCGATGATTACTGGCGTCAATCTTGCGGTGGACGGCGGGGTTAGTGCTTCTAACGGTCAGCCTCAGTTTTAGCTATTGCTCTCTTTGTAATTGAATATGAGTATTTTGCTAGCCATCCCTAAGAGGCTTAAATACTCATATTCGCAAGACATATCTAATCGGCTGATTGATTAACATCCTGTAGTGGCTGCGACAAGCGCTCAGGATATTTTGGTAATACGCCTTTATATTGAGCATAGATTTTTGGCAAGTCAGCCTCGATATCTCCAGTAGGATAGACAGCGGTCAAAAAACGTATTTCTTTGGTTTTATAATCCAATGCCACTGGCAAAATAGGAACATCAGCGCCCACTGCTAAATAATAAAAACCGGTTTTCCACTCTTTTCTATAATCGCGAGTGCCTTCTGGAGATAGCCCCAAAAACAGCGGCTCACCAGTCTTAAACTTAGCAATACTTGCTTGTAGCACTGAGCCCTTATTGCCACGATCGATGGGAATAATACCCAACCATAGTAATATCTGTGACAGTACTGGGACTTTGAATAGTGTGTGCTTACCCATAATGCTAACTTTTAAATCAATAGCAAACAAACCGGGCAATGCATAGAGGCCATCCAAATAAGAAGTGTGCGGCAAAGCCAATACCACTGCTTGCGACACATTTGGAATATCGCCAACAGTACGCCAGCCTAATACTTTTAACAAACGCGCACCGATAACTGGCGTAATAGCACCGCCACGTCTGGGAATTAAGTCACCCAAATCCTTTCTGCTAAGCTTTGGTAATATTTTAGAGCGTGTAGAACTAGCGGCAATAGGCTTAGAACGACGGCTAAACTTCGATGTCATGACGGCACCAGATAATGAAAGATAGCGATATAATAACATTAACCTTATGTCACTAAATTTCCTTTTGCAGGCTTTTATTGTGCTGCCTCTTACTCAATCGTACAACGAGCATCAGCCTATGTAATGCTCGTTGTTACTATAGTTTATGAGATATCAGCCAAGTTACCTTTGTCCTCAAGCCAAGTCTTACGATCCGCAGAGCGTTTTTTCGCCAACAGCATATCCATCACACTGTTGGTTAATACCATGTCGTCCATGTCTAGCTGGACTAAGCGGCGGGTATCACGATTCATGGTCGTCTCACGTAGCTGCTCTGCACTCATCTCTCCCAGCCCTTTAAAGCGGGTAATTTGTGCTTTTTTATTGCCGGGTACATTGGCCAAAATGTGTGCAAGTTCAGGCTCGTCTAACGCATAATGCACGTCTTTACCGACATCCACGCGATATAACGGCGGCATGGCTACAAACAAGTGACCTGCATCAACCAACGCTGGAAAATGCTTGACGAATAACGCACAGATGAGCGTGGCAATATGTAGGCCATCAGAATCCGCATCCGCTAAAATACACACCTTATCGTAGCGTAATTCCGACAAATCGTCTGACGCTGGATCGACACCGATAGCGATGGCGATATCATGGATCTCTTGGCTCGACAGCACGGTATCTGAGGATACTTCCCATGTATTTAGAATCTTACCGCGCAGTGGCAATATAGCCTGATAATGACGATCTCGTGCCTGTTTGGCACTACCGCCCGCCGAATCTCCTTCCACCAAAAATAACTCTGCACCATCACGTAAATCACCACGGCAATCAGCCAATTTACCCGGTAAGGCAGGACCTTGAGTAATCTTTTTACGCGCGACTTTTTTGGCAGATTTTAGGCGACGTCCTGCTTTATTAATCGCCAACTCGGCGATCTGAGCACCCATATCGGCATGCTGATTTAACCACAAACTAAAGGCATCTTTTGCCAATGTCTGTACTGCGCCAGCGGCTTCTCGACTCGATAAACGCTCTTTGGTTTGCCCTGAAAACTGCGGTTCAGAAAACTTAAGCGACAGGATATAATTGACCCCATCCCATACATCTTCTGCGGTCAGCTTGACACTACGCGGCAATAAGTTATGAATATCACAGAACTCACGTAAGGCCTCTAAAATACCTGTGCGCAGACCATTAACATGCGTGCCCCCCTGAGCCGTCGGGATAAGGTTCACATAGCTTTCTTGAATGGGCGTACCCCCATCTGGCAACCAAGACAAGGCAAAGGTAATGGCGGCACGTTCGCCCGCTTTCGCATCGTAATTATAATAGAACGGTGCTTCAGGCAAAGTTTCAAGACCATCTAACTGTTCATTTAAATATTCAACGACGCCATCAGCGAACTGCCAGACAACTTTTTCATTATTAATATCATCGACGAACTCAATCGTCAAACCCGCGGCCAACACCGCTTTGGCTTTTAGATTGTGCTTGAGTTGTTTAACATTAAATTTTGGCGTATCGAAGAAACTACCATCCGCCCAAAAATGTACTTTAGTACCGCGTTTACGCTTGTTTGAGCTGATCGTTTCCGTCAAAGGCGTAACTGGTGCACCATTTTCAAAGGCCATTTCAAACTGGGTACTATCACGCCATACGGTGACTTCCACTCGCGTGGATAGCGCATTGACGACCGAGATACCAACGCCATGCAGACCACCTGAAACTTCATAATTAGAGGTCGAAAACTTACCACCAGCATGTAAGCGGGTCAAAATCAGCTCAATCCCTGACTGTTTAAACTCAGGATGGATATCGGTCGGCATACCGCGCCCGTCATCCTCAACTGACAGCGAGCCATCACTATACAATTGAACTTTGATGGTTTTAGCATAACCCGCCAATGCCTCATCCACTGAGTTATCAATCACCTCTTGTGCCAAGTGGTTGGGGCGCGTGGTATCCGTATACATACCGGGACGACGACGTACCGGCTCAAGCCCTTCTAAAACTTCTAACGATTGCGCATTATATTCACTCACAAATGCTTCCCTTAATATTCACAGATCATTCATTCTATTGAACCATTATAACGAAAAATAGCGATGTTAAGGCCAATAGTCTATCGCTCACGTCAGATAATGTCGTCTCTTTAAGTCGATAACAAACGCTGTAGCATATCTATCACCATCGGTAATTGCTCACCAAAATCCGTAAATCTATGATCGCCACCCGCTTGCACAGTTACCGTCGCTCCCTGCGTTTGATAAAAGTCTTTTGATAGCTCAGCACTTAGCAGCTCGTCATCTTCTTTTAGCAAGACCTCAATTTTATTCGGATAATTAATGGATACCAATTGATGATCTGCAAACCATTGTAAATCCGCAGGGGTTATTTCCCAACCGCCAGCGGTCGTATGCAGGACATTACTATGAGATAACTCGTCACTGCTTTTTTTATTTGATACTGAGATGTCAGAAAAACGCTGTAGAGTAACATGAGGCTGAGTGCTAGGGTTTAGCAATAGTGCGGGGCAACCTGTATGATTACTCACCAAGGTAGAAAAATAGCCTCCTAACGAGCTGCCAATCAGTACAGTTTTGTCTTCTTTATTGAGTTCGGTTACCAATTTAACTAGTTGCTCAAACACTTGCTCAGGGGCGCTGTTAAGATCAGGGCGATATACGTTAATATCAGCATGATGCTGCTGGCCATAGCTTTCTAATAATATGCCTTTGGTCGAGTTGGCATCACTATCCAATCCATGAATATAAATAATGTTCACGTACAATCTCACTTATTAATTTTGTTATGATGACTTTATATAGACTATAAAAGCTAAGCATAGCATTGCCTCACCAAAAACAGTAACAATAAAGCGGCACACTATTATTCGTTATTTACGACATAATAGTGTTTCAAAATAAGATAAGACAAGTTAAGGGAATAACGATAAGTGCGATGGAGCCGCCATGAATCAACAGTTTGAGCTGTTCGAGATTGCCAATCCGTGTATTGGTGTGTGCACGAGCAATAAAAAAGGCTATTGCTTTGGTTGCCTGCGCAGTCGTCCTGAGCGGCAGTTATGGCATGACATGACGACTGAGCAGCGCCGTGAGGTATTACGGCTCGTCGCTGGACGCAAGCAACGTATCGAACAAATGAAACAGCGTAAAGGCGAACAGCTAGGATTTGATTTTGAAGAAGTGATTGAGATTGGTGAGTTGTTTTAAAAGGTTAAAGGGAGTCCATCCCAGATTCTGTGTAACTGCCATTTAGATTAAATGCCTGCTTATACGATCATCAAACATAATCATAAAA